>JAJRVU010000264.1 GCA_024277145.1 Planctomycetota bacterium | reverse complement strand
TAATATTTTTTTAACCTCTCTACTTTAAATAAGGAATTCAACCGATGAATGGCGTGAACTGCATAAAAATGGCGATGGAAATGAGCAATAACATGACTATGGGACTCATTGACGATATGAAAGATGCACCATTAACTTTCCCGACTTCCAAAGGGGGAAGTCACCCGCTTTGGGTTCTTGGTCACCTCACATACTCAGAAGCAAACCTCACTAATCTGATGCTCGGTGAAGATAATCCTCTTGCGGACTGGAAAGAAATCTTTGGCGAAGGTACTACTCCCAGTGACGATGCAAGCTTGTACCCTCCAATAGGTGAAGTCTTTGCAAAGGCAGCAGAAATCAGGGAAAACACGATAAAACTGCTCAACTCTTTATCGGATGACGATCTCGACAAACCTGCACTCGGATGTCCTGATGATCAAAAAGATTTTTTCGGAACTTACGCTCAATGCCTGACTATTGTTGCATTACATTCCATGATGCATCGAGGCAACGTTGCAGACTCCAGAAGAATGCTCGGCAGAGCACCGCTGATGGCATAAAATAAATGGCTAATGATATTTCCATTCTGATCATCTTGAGAAATCCGGGTGATCAGTTTTTTATTGATATTTGTGGTTCAATACAATGACAAAAATAATTTGAAGGCCGAAAAAGAAAATGCCTTACAATGAAGAACTGGCAGAACGTGTCAGGAAACTGCTCATCAGAAGAAAGAATTTCTCCGAACGAAAAATGTTTGGGGGAATCTGTTTCATGCTGGGCGGCAACATGTGCTGTGGTGTTACAAAAAAGAATCTTATGCTTCGACTTGGAAAACAAAAAGCTGAAAAAGCTCTCAAAGAAGAACCCTTCACAAAAGAAATGAACTTTACAGGCAAATCCATTAAATCAATGATTTATGTGGAGAAAGGAGGATACCAGAAAGAAGAAGACCTGAAAGCATGGGTGAAAAAAGCAGCTTCGTTTGCAGCTTCTCTTCCGGTGAAAAAGAAAAAAGATTGATCAATTATTATGACAGACCACATAAAAAAAGATGCCCCATTTTCATAGGACATCTTTTCGTGTTGAAAAAGAGAGGGCATCAATTTTTCAACTTTAATTTTTTGGTTCTGGCTCGTGGGAAGTCGATTTCAATATTTTAAACGTGTTCCCCGTGGCCATAAAAAGGCAAAGCCTTAGTAGATGTCACACTGGCTTGAGCACTCATCTGAATAATCATGGAAGCAACTGTCAGCTGCATAACCTTTGCAACCTGTGTTAAGTTCGTAAGAGTAACTTTGATCGATGCAGGAGAAAGCACTTCCAACATCTTCCAGTTCCTGATTAATGTTGTTAGCCACTTCAGACAAACCAACAACCATAGATAAAACAGCGATTGTTGCTACAAGAACAAGTTCAGCAGATACGATAAAGCCAGCTTCGTCATTAGAAAGTTGTGTAATAAGATTTTTCATGGTTGTATCCCCCCGGATGTAAAATGAATTGATTATTAAAAACGTTTGTTTGTTTTGTTTGTTTTGTCTTTCTGACATAGGTGTAAAGCATTAGGCGTGCCAAAGGCTTCTGGGTGTAAACATTCCTTAACACTTTCTTTCACCTTTACCCATAACACCTTTAATATCAACATGTTACACATTGAAAGAACTGCTCTGTTTTGCAACTGGGCAGTGACTGTTTAAATGGACACTATTGTTGTCTTTTTTCATCAAACAAGGGCGCTTAAAAGGCTTTTTGAATGTAACCTTATATACTTAATGAGGTTACGAATAGTGTTGCCACTGGAGGACAACGTTGCCTTTAATCAACACTATTTAGAGCCGAACACAATAACTCTCAAGAATGTCCGTAGACGTGTAAAGAAAGCTTTACAAATAAGGAGTTCTGGGGATAGACAGGAACTGATCAATTGCTATACATCGTTTCCGTTTGGCCTTAACAGAGTCCGAAATGGAATTTTCTGGAGACTGACAATATTATAATGCTGGTTCAAAAAGAGATCGAGCCTCGTTTATTATAGGATGAAACCGATTTGAGGGCGTGAATCAGCAATCTTGGGTTTTCCTTTGTTTTCCATCTCTAGGAACCTTGACGTATCTAAACAGGTAGAGATAATCTCAGAAGTGTATTGCAAGGAAGAACTTGCATATAATTAGCGGGTGTAGCTCAGTGGTAGAGCACCACGTTGCCAACGTGGCTGTCGAGGGTTCGACTCCCTTCACCCGCTCTTTTTTTATAGATACTCTTTAAAGAATACGGGAAATCCAACCCAACCCCCATTTTACGGGTCGCTTTTTTCATTCTGAATAGCCTCTTTTTTCAAACCTGCCAGGATTATCACCGTGGATTGATTTGAAAAGAAACCAGTTCAAAATGAATTCAGTTTCCAGAGACTCTGTGTTTTTGAAGAATAACGATTTGTACCACTTCAAAGATGAAGGCTTTCTGCATAAACTGTTGCTAACGATGTTCTCAAATTGAGAATTCACACGAAGCCTTTAATTAATTCTTAAAGGCGAATCCTGTAAATTTAAACGAATACAACTAATGCCGATAAGGCACAAATATAACCTGAACTAAAAGGTAAGGCAGTTCGATGGCTGTAACTGAAGAAGATGTCAAACCAGATGAAGAACCAGCTGGTTACAAAATGAGTTTGGAAGTCCAGATCGAAAATTCTGGACCTTGTAACAAACATATCAGTGTTAAAGTTCCTAACGCGGATATTGTCCATTTTCATAATGAAGCTGTGGAAGAGCTTCTGGAAACTGCTGAAGTTCCAGGCTTCCGAAAAGGACACGTCCCCCCAAAACTCCTTCAAAAACGATTTAAAGAAGAATTGGGAAATCAGGTCAAGCAAACAATCCTCGTTCAAAGCCTTGAACAGCTTTCCGAAGAGAATGACATTGACCCTATCAGTGAACCAAACATTGATCTTGAATCAATTGATTTACCTGATGAAGGAGATCTCGAATACGAATTTGATGTCGAAGTGCGACCTGAATTCGATATGCCCGATTATGGCAAACTAGTCATTGAGAGACCTGTTCACGAAACGACTGAAGATGACATCAATGCTTACATCGAAAAATTCCTGAACCAATATGGAAAATACGACACCGTCGAAGATGAAGCCAAAGTGAATGACTACGTCAGCTTTTCAGCCAGTTTTGATAAAGACGGAGAATCAGTCAGCAAAATTTCTGAATTCCATGCACAAATAAAAGAAGTTCTCCGCATGCACGATGCAGAAATTACAGGCTTTGATGCTTTGATGGTTGGTGTCAAACCAGGAGATAAAAAAGAAGTTGATGTGACCGTTTCAAGCGAAGCAGAAAAAGTAGAGCTAAGAGGCGAAACTTTAAATGCAACTTTTGAAGTCAAGGAAATTCATCGATTGGAATTACCTGAACTTGATTCCGAATTTCTTTCAAGAATCGGTTTTGAAACAGAAGAAGACCTTCGTGAAGAAGTCACTTCTATTCTGGAACGACAAACTTCTTATCAGCAGAGACAATCAGCACGTGCTCAGGTGCTTGAAAAAATTACCGATTCTGCAGATTGGGATCTTCCAGAACAACTTGTTCTGAAACATGTCGAAAATGCATTACACAGAGAAATTCTGGAAATGCAACAAGCAGGATTCACTAAACCACAAATTCAATCACGTGAAAATGAACTCCGACAGAACGCAGTAACATCAACAAGGCAAGCTCTTAAAGAGCACTTTGTTCTGGATAAAATTGCATCCACTGAAAATATTGATGTCACACCTTCTGATATTGAATCAGAAATTCAAATGATGGCTATGCAGAAAGGGGAATCCCCCAGACGCGTTCGAGCCCGGTTGGTCAAATCAGGTGTGATTGAAAATCTGGAAGCACAAATCCGCGAACGAAAAGCAATTGATTTCATTCTTGAAAAAGCAGATTTCAAGGATGTTCCATTAGAGAACACGGAAGAGAATAATATCACAGCCGTTCCGTATTCTGTTTGTGGCAAAGTTGATGATGCTTCTGCTTCAGACGAAAATGATGAAGCTGATTCTGAAAGTGAAGCAAAAGAATAAGTCGGTAGAAATAGTTCCTCAGAATTTATTATCCAATTTTTGAATTCACCTTTTTTCAGAAAAAACAACCTTGACGGGCAGGGGGGATATAAGATATCCATCTTACTGTAGAGGCCTGATTTCTGAAAACGAAAACATCTGTTTTGTTTTCAACAAAGTTTGACACGGACGAAAATCTATTCAATAGATCATATAAGGGAGTAAGCATGTTCGATGCTGAAGCAGGATTAAACCTGCACCACAGAGAAGTTCGAAATGCCCGAGGTGAATACCAGAAGCAACGCCAAATGGGAATTGGCGACCTGTTACTGGATAATAGAATCATCTTTATGGACGGCGTAATTAACGATGCCGTTGCCAATAATATCGTAATGAAGCTCCTGTATTTGCAGTCTGAAAACAGGCATCAGGATATCCATCTTTACGTCAATTCCCCCGGCGGATCAGTTACTGCAACAATGGCTATCTACGATACCATGCAATATCTGGAATGTGATATTTGCACATACTGCATTGGACTAGCTGCAAGTGGCGGAGCAATTCTCATTACAGGGGGCCAGGAGAAAAAACGGTTCATCTTGCCCCATGCCAAAATGATGATCCATCAACCGTACGGAGAAGTCGGTGGTCAGGTTTCTGATATCGAAATTCAGGCTAAGGATATTATTGATACTCGCGAAATCCTGAATAAAGTTCTTGCAGAGCATACTGGTCAATCCATCGAAGTGATTGCAAAAGATACCGACAGGGATCGTTATTTGACTGCCCCTGAAGCTGTGGAATATGGCTTGGTTGACGAAGTTTTAATTAAACCGGAAAAGTAAAAAAGGGAGTGAGTAGAAACTACTCCTTCTTTTTTATGACTTTAAGTGACAGCAGATTTCTCTGCTTTTATTTTCTCTTAACCTCTGAAGAATGGAAGCACCATCATGACAGTGCTTGTCCCCTATGTTGTTGAAAAATCAGGCCGCGAAGAGCGGGTTATGGATATCTATAGCCGATTGCTCAAAGATCGCATTATCATTATGGGAAGTCAGGTGAACGATCAGGTTGCCAACAGTCTGGTTGCACAGCTTCTCTTTCTGCAATTTGATGACGCTAAATCTGATATCCATTTGTACATAAACTCTCCAGGCGGTTCCATCACTGCAGGGATGGCCATTTATGATACCATGCAATATATTTCCTGTGATGTCGCCACCTATTGCATCGGCCAAGCTGCAAGTATGGGAGCAGTTCTCCTCACAGCAGGAGCACCCGGAAAACGATATGCACTTCCGAACAGTCGAATCATGATTCACCAACCTTTAGCTGGGATGGAAGGAACTGCAACCGATCTCGCAATTCATGCAAAGGAAGTCCTCCGTGTAAAACAGAGAATGAATGAAATTCTTCTCAAGCATACCGGGCAAACTCTTGAGAAAATTGAAGAAGACACCGACCGTGATAACTTCATGCTCGCAGAAGAGGCCCAGAAATATGGACTGATCGATAAAGTTCTGGAACATCTGGACGACGTATAATACAGTCTAATAATATTCAAATGGAAAGCCGGTGGTCAGAATTTCTGGCACCCGGCTTTTTTCACGTACCAATACCGGATTTAATCTTCACTCGAATTTGAAATTGCATATTTTGTATATCGGAAACATTAACAGCTTCTTTATTCTTAACCAAACATAAAGAAAAAGGGGGGCCCGACCAACTTGTTTGGTTGGGTGCCGAAGGCACAAGAAGCCTTACCTTCATCGATCAATTGCTGTTAAATATGGGGTTCACCCTCATCCTGATTCTAATCTGAATACAATATTTTCACCAATAATCGGACGAAAAAATTATACCGGCTCAATCATCGGTTCCACGGAAATTGCATCACCGGTTGATTTTGATATCGCTTCATTTTCAGTTTTAATCGAGCACCCGATCCGGGAGAAAGTTTCACATTAATAAAACTGTTATTCACCTTAGTCCGTTTGTTTCCCACACTCATTTCCAGAAATTCATGTTCTGCATAAGCACCCGATTGAAGCACAACTTCGCGAGATTCTCTCTGATTAAGGTTCACAAGGAGCACCGAAATTTCATCTTTTTTGATAGAATAAACAAGTGCTCCAACATCTTCTGGAATTCCCGCTCTTCGATGAACAGGATCAAAATAGCGAACTCTGCAATTGAAAGCTGCTCCCACATGTGCGGGATGAATTCCGCCATTCATAAAATGGATGAGTGAATTAACACTGCAAGGATTAAAGATCATAGGATCATCTGAAAGTCGCGTATCGGGCGTGGTCGGATCCTTTTCCATACCGGCTAAATGGTTTCGGATTTTTTCAAAATCGTGTTGCATTTGTTCGATTGCCAGCCGTTCACTTTTCTCTGCGGACAAATTATTCAAGCCTCGATTTTTCATATTTTTTAAGTCTGCCGGATTCTGGCTGAGGTAATAGACCAAATTTGCAAATGGGAGGAACTGACTTTCAGAATAATCGTACCACCCCTTATCTCCGTACTTGTGTGGGTACATTTTCTTTCCATCAATCATCTTGAAATTGGAATTCACAATCTCATATTGTTTTCGCCAGGGATCAAGATATCGATCATCACCGGTCAGGATAAACGCATTCATGAAACCGTAAAAGCCAGATTGGAATGTACTTCGATGGGCAAGTTCACCTGTCTGTGGAACAGTCACTGAGAACCCCCAGCCATAAACGCCACCATACCATTTCCCATCGGTTTCTCCTCCTATCGTTCCATCGAGACCAATATTGGAAGGAATGATTCCGTTGTTCTTTTTCATGCGACTGACCCATGCATCCACATATTCCAACAGCCATTTTTTATATTTTTTTTCATGAGTCAGCATGTAAGCATTGAGTGCAAGACTGGTCGCCAGAAGATTGGAAGGGTGGTCTCCAACGACATCATTATAGTCCTTGAAATGCTCAATCATCTGCTTGTAGGAACTCTCGCCATGACGGGGAAGGAATCGATTTTTCACATCAATCGGGTCTCCTGCCCAGTCGAGCGCAGTTGCTTTCCGAAGCATTGGACCTCTGCTTCCGTTGATCATGCTTCGAATAATTTTATGCTTGGGATCATAATTCAAAGCACCCGGATCTTCATTCATATAGAAACCTGCAAAGCGTTTGACTCGTTTTGCAAACCGAGAACTATCAGGCGTGGAAAGACCTTTCAGGTTGAATACCGAAAGTCCTTCTCCGTTATGAAGCCAGTCAAACATGACGGGGAATTCTTTGTAGTACATTCCATTTTTTGCAAATGGCACGTGGGTCGTCCGGGCTTCCGTGAACTGGCGAAGGTGTCCTTCCCACGCTTTTTGATAAAGTTCCAGAACAGAATTATCACCCCCTAACGCATGAAGCAAAGGCCAATCGTTGCAACATTCCATCGCATCATCCGGTCCATCATCACCGCCCCAACGTTCCACACATTGTAGATATCCGCGTTCATCAAAGTATCGTGAATAAAATAATTCGCACGCTTTTGAGTTTTCCCTGAGCAACTCTCTTTGCATTACTGCCCAGGCAGGGGGGGGCATCGGCGAATCCAGCAGGACCGATTTCTCATTACCGAAGCTGGCAGTAGAAAATATCATCGAGATAATAAAAAAGAAAAGAGGAATTATTTTGATGGATTTTCCATGCGTGATGATCATCTTGGAACCTCATTTTGGATACAATAATTCTGGACACAATGACATTCGTTGATGGCAATTGTGTACAACAACTTGAAGAGATTTTCTTCTTCCAGTCTATGGGGTGATTCACGTGAAATCAATTTCCGATCCCAAAATCGCCTTGTTTTGAAATAATAAACTCAATCAACTCCAGTGGAGATTTTCCATGAAAAACATCAAACAACGTTTGCAAAATGATCAACTTGTCGTCGTCCTTGGCATGGGGCGATTGCTTCATCACAACTATATCCAGATGCTCGGAATCCAGGGTGGGTTTCATGGATTGTGGTTTGATCACGAGCACACCGGCTTTTCAATGGAGTCACTCGAAGTGGCAACGCTCGCTGCCCGAAGCCAGAATCTGGATTGCTTTGTTCGAATTGCTCCAACAGATTACGCCATCGTGACACGGTGCCTGGAAGCAGGGGGAGGGGGAGTGATGGCTGCTCAAATTGAGTCAGCAGCTCAGGCGAGAGAATTTGTTCAATGGGCCAAGTTCGCGCCGTTGGGAAAAAGAGGATTGAACACCAGTGGTTGGGATGGCCAATATGCCAAGCTGGCTCCTGCAGAATTTTGCAAAAAAGCGAACGAAGAAAATTTTGTCGCCATCCAGATTGAAACACTCGGAGCACTTGAAGAGTGTGATGAAATTGCCTCACTCGAAGGAGTTGACCACCTGTTTGTTGGTCCTTCTGACCTCAGCCAGAGTCTCGGACTGACTGGAGATTTTATGAATCCAAAATGTATCGAGGCTCTTGATCGGGTGGCAGCAGCTTGCAAAAATCATGGAATCTCATGGGGAGCGGTCTGTGCCAATCGAGAACATGGAGAGATGATGATTGAAAAAGGGTGCAGATTGATCTCGCCAGTCAGCGATACCAAATTGATCAATATTGGGATACAGGCAACGAAAGAACAATTTTCATCTTTCTTCACCGAGTAGCCTGAATTGGTCAGAAATTAGGCTTGCCAGAAATTCGGATTTAATTTAACTTCCCCGCATCATTCAAATTCATTTTCTGAAATTTCATTCATTTAAAGGATTCATTTGTGTTTCGAGCAGGGATGTTCGTCTTATCCACTTTGGTTATTGTCTCGGGCTGTGCAACACGTGGGAACGTGGATTTGCTCGAAAGCCGGCTGCGCCAACAGGAAGACGAACTCTACTCAATGCACAGCAATCTTCAGGAAAAAGATCAGGCCCTGAAATCTGCAAAACGGGAAGTTCACACTTTGCAGGCTCAACTCTCCACCAAAACCCAAACGGTTTCCTATCCTGAACAGACACATCTTGTTGCTCAGGCTGAAGGTGTCCGCTTCAATAAACTGAGAACTGGAGGACTAGATGAGGATGGTCAGCAGGGGGACGATGTGCTTTCAGCCGTCCTGACTCCATTCGATGCATCCAATGATCTGGTCAAATTACCCGGTCAGGTTGAATTCCGACTGTACGATTTAGCTCAGCCCAAAGGTCAGCAGAAGTTGGGTCAGTGGAAATTCGGGTCAGAGGCAACCAGTGAACATTGGCATAAAAGCTTTCTCGCTTCCGGGTACCTCTTCAAGTTACCTTGGCAGAAGATTCCCACAAATCAGGAACTGACTTTGGTCGCTCGATTCAAAACTCCCGATGGCCGATCCTTCCAGGCAAATCATATTGTGAAGATCCAACCTCCCAATAACAGAGGAGGACTTCAGCAGGTTTCCTATAGCAAAACCAATAAGCCTTATCTGAATCCACAAACCGGAAAAGCAAATCAAGCTGGAATTGCCAAGCCCTCCAGCCAGCAATCTGAAGTCAAGAGAACGGTCAGCCGAATTAAAAACAGACCGATGCTCAACCTCTCTCCTCCTGATCAATCAGATTCCAAATCAGAAGATCGGAAGCCGGTGGCGACTTCAACCTCGCTTCGAAAATTTGATCGAGTGAAGTACAACTGATTCAATTCCACGTGAAATTGTTTTATCTATTCTCACTAACTTCCACGTGAAACCTAAACAGCCGTTTTGTTAATGGTGACCGTGATCATTACCTTCAAGCGTTCTTGCTTTGGCCATCGCATCTTCTGCTTCCTGAATCAATCCACATCTCTGACAAATCACAGAGAGTTGAGTGTATGAAAAGGAATCTTCGGGATCGAGTTCAACGACCTTTTGGGCATGAATAATGGCTTCTTCGTTGTTTCCCATTTTCTGAAGAAACACAGCCAGGGCTGAATGAGTAAAGATATGTTTTTCATCAACTTCAAGGATCGATTTCAGCTTCGCAACGGCAGCATCCAGATCGCCAGACTCTTTCAAACTGACTGCTTCATCATACATTTCATCAGGGGACGACATTTTCTCTTCTCTCTTAATTAAGGATATTCGATTATGGATTCCGTATTATCGGGCCCAAAGGCTTCCGCTGGATTATAATCAATAATGAAATGGAGCCCAAGGACCGGGGAATAAAGGTTTCTGGTTTTATTATAAGTAGACTATATTGTAAGTAGACAATGTAGACAATTTGGTCAGATATCAGTGATCAAATATCAATGTCAAAATCAGGAATCAATGATTAAAAAGAGGATCGGATTGGATAGAAGAATGGCTTTCGATGGAATTCCGTTTCATGTGAAAATGGTCCTGTATCGCAGTCCTGTTTCGTGATATGATCATGGACAATCATCACGGTATATCATTACGGTATTTGATCACTACCAATATTTAATCGCTGTCAGTTTCATGTGAAAATCCCGTCCACTTATTTGAATTATTCAACAAGAAGAACCACCTTCATGACCGGATCTCATTCCCCAAAGATGACTCAGAATGAATGGCTGTTTCTTGCTGTCATCATCCTGACAGGAGCATTCTTTCGGTTGTGGTCTCCGGGTCAAATTGCGGTCGAGCATTTTGATGAAGGTGTCTATGCTTCCAACAATCTTCTTGTTACTCCCAAACTTCATTTGCCCGGGTATCCCGTTCGAGAACTTTACGCTCCTCCACTTGTCCCTTTCCTGTCTGAAATGAGCCGAGGGGAATCTTCCTGGAGCCCAATTCTCCCCGGATTGATTATGGGCATTCTGACCGTGCCGGCTGTCTGGTGCATCACCCGAATCTGGTTCGGTCCGTTAGCAGGAATGATCGCTGGACTGCTGGCAGCATTGAGTGATTTTCATATTTTGTACAGCAGGAGCATTCTGACAGATGTCCCGCTCGGGCTCTTTCTTGTGCTGGCAGTTTTGGTGATCACCCTCAGCTACAACTCAATTGACTCCCAACCGATCATAACCAAAGCCACTGGTAAATCATCCAAAAGTAAGAAGAAACGATCCGGGAAAAATGAACAGGCAGATTCAAAATCTGGATTTTCCTACTTCTGGATTCTGGCGGGACTGCTAACCAGTCTGGCGTGGTGGACGAAATACAATGGCTGGTTGCCCCTCGCGATTGGTCTTTCCGGATTGGTTCCCTGGCTGATTTTCAATCAGGAACGGAGTCAGTCAAAGATGAAATATCTGATTTGCTGGGGACTTATTTCCGTTCTTGCGTACCTGATCTGGCTTCCTGTTCTTTTTGGTCTGAGTGAATCTGGAGGATATTCCCGAGTTGCAGCGAATCATAAAGGGTACCTTGTCGGGATCGAAAACTGGATAAATTCGCTTGTTCACCAATACCAGAATCATCTTGCGCTGGATGGAATTTTGAGCCATTCCAGCCTGTGGGTTGCCCTTGTACTTTCTGCGATCTTCACATGGAACACACGAAATCTCAAAAGCAATTCTGCTTCTCAGCCAACCAAAAACTCCTTGATTGGAATTGGCTTGATGACTGGATCGGGATTTTTTCTGGCGGGTTTGGCCAGTTGGATTGGAACTTCATTTGTTCTGATACTAATCAATCTTGTTGCATGTGTCGGTTGTTTGATTTTCTTTTTGTTCAAACGGAATTCAAAAGAGCGAACAGGAAATATTGCTTTGAAGCGAAATATCTGGTTGCTGATGGCATGGTTTTTTGGCCTGGCATTGTCCACTCCACTTTATCGAGCCTATCCTCGATTGACGCTTCCGTGGTTGATTTCCTGTTGGATTGGAACTGCTGCTGGTCTTAGTTATTTTGTGAATTGGGTTCACCAATTTGTCAGTTTCGCACCTGTTTCTCAATCGATGAAGTCCTCTGCAAAAAACAGGAATTCTCAAAATCAGACTTCAGCCCTACCAATTTTAGCCACCATTATTTTAACAGGATTGGGATTTCTGCTATTCTTTTCAAACAAGGAGCAACTCATTGAACAAGGTATTCCTGGTTGGCAGGATCGGACTGGATTAAAGAATATAGCCAGCCAGATTGTTGAACAGATTTCAATACAGGCATCTCAAACGGAAGCTGACAAAACGAATAGCCGACCGATTCAGTATCTCGCCACGTATGGTCAGCCAGCGATTTTTTATCATCTTGGACACAATGCTGACCTGCAATTTCAAAGAGAAAACCAGCTCGATTTTGCTCCTTTAGTGATTAGTTCTCTTTCTTCTTTCCTGACGAATTTGCAACAATTGGAAGGGGAACAGTATCTGGTGATCTCACAAAAAACGCTTGATACGGAATTGAAATCAGAGTGGAATCTTGTCAAAAATCGCTTTGAACAAGTTGAAATATATCCGTATTCTCCCAGTAAGTTGGTGAGTCTGAACGAGTTTTCGCCGACGGAATTAAGCCAGATGAAGCAGTCTCCCTTGTTTGAAATTTTGTTATTTCGTGTGAAATAGGCTTATTAGCGGTCTTCAACTCTCTGATGCATAACCTCGGATTTAATCTGAAGTTTGTATAACTGGCACAATCGGGTTTTGGGCCAAATCTGAAAACTAGCGGGTTAAGTCTCATTTTAAGGGGAATTTTAGTCTTGCCTGATATTGCCTAATCTTATTATAATCCGCCCCGATTAAACCAATCAAAAGCCAGCGGGAATCACTTCAGGAAGAAATATTTCCCGTGGAGAAAATTCAGGAAAAAGCATTTCTGGAAGAAGAAATGTCTCCTGAAAGAGGGCTATTTTTGTGACCATTCAGATCTATCATGGAAGAGACTAAATCTAATGAATGAAGAATTTCATAATCAGGAAAATGAACAGGACGAACCCAAAAGACGATTGGGACGTGGAATCAATGTCTTGCTGGGAGCAGGAAGCAAGATTGATCAGGTGGAGAATACGGGCTCTGATGGTGACAAAGATTTGTTGATGATTGATGTCAACCTGATTGATCGAAACCCGTTTCAGCCTCGACAAGAATTTGGAAAAGAGGCCCTTGATGAGCTGGTTTCCAGTATTAAAAAACATGGAATTATTCAACCTTTGGCTGTGCGAAGAGAAGGTGATCACTACCAGTTAATTGCTGGCGAGAGGCGATTACTTGCTTCCAAACAGGCTGGACTTGAATCGGTTCCGTGCCAGGTTCGTGAGATGGATGACAAGCAAACTTGCGAAGTTGCCATCGAAGAAAACATGAAACGAAAGGATTTGAACGTTCTGGAAAAGGCAGAAGCGTTCCATAAATACATCCAGGAATTTAACAGTTCCGTTGAAGAACTCGCCAACCAGTTAAGTTTGAATCGGTCCACGGTGACGAATTATCTCCGTTTGCTGGAACTTCCTGAACCCGTGAAACAGGCATTGCTGACGGATAAAATTACGAATGGACATGCTCGTGCACTCCTTTCTTTGAGTGAAGCTTTCCAGATTTCGGTTTGTGATCGGATTCAGAAGGAGTCACTTTCTGTCAGGAAGGCAGAAGAAATTGTTCGCCAGATCCTTAATCCGAAGCCAGAGCCTGAGACAATTCCGTTTTCCAGTAAAAAATCAGGAGATAAAAACGAACCTGAAGTCTCCAATCATGTTCTATCAGTGCAGCAGCAGTTGCAGGATTTACT
>JAJRVU010000263.1 GCA_024277145.1 Planctomycetota bacterium | reverse complement strand
CTGAATTGAGGTGGTTTTTTCCCGCGTAGAATGAGTGAATAGAACGAGATAATACTATCGCCTGCATCAGTTCCCCCCATGCCGTGATCGCCGTTGGGAACATATCGAAGATAATTCTCACCTCTCAGGTCATCCCAGTAAAATTGCGAGGAATCAGGGAGGAAGAATTGGTCGCCAGCCCCATTAAGAATGAGTTTGGGCATGGTGAGTCGATGCCGATAATAATAAGGATCAACAAGTTTGTATAGCTCTGCAAGTTTTGGATCGTCAAGCCTTTGCATAATTTTATGATCGACATAATTCCCCACATTAGGAGCCCAGAATCCATAAGCAGCAAAATGATGTTTCATGGAGACATCTGCATTCAACACATCAATTACGATTGGAATTATTGCAACAACGCGTTTATCGACAGCCCCGGTAAGCCATGTTGTCCAGCCTCGTTTTGATCCTCCCGCGACGACAAATTTATCAAGCGTTCTGCCACCCCCTTCTTTGGATGCCATCACTGCTGTCATGGTATCCATCGCCCGGACTGCACTTTTCACCATCGGGTTTCGCGCGGGCCACGTTGGATCACCCGTTTTCATAAATTGGTTCCAAGTGTAGCCAATCAGATCATCTTCTGTTCGTAGTTTTCCATCGTTGTGAAACATGAGTCGCTGGTTGGGAACCATTCCGAGGAGTGCAACGACTGAACCGGTTGCTTTGGCAATTGCTTCAGTCTTTTTGTTTGATCGTGGACCTTCCCCGTTGTAGCCTCCACCAATATAGAGCATTCCGATATCTGATGTTGCGTTTTCGGGAATGGTTAATGTCAGCCAGTGTCGCCATTCAGTCCGGTCGACATCTTTTTTCGTTCGCCAGGTTTGTGAAACCATATCAACAACGATGGTTTTTATTCCACCTGAATTTTTTGTTTCAGTGATTTTCCATGAGTAACTATCATCTGGTTTTTCGATGTAGTCATCTAGTGCCGTCCGCCGAGGCAAATCTTCTGCACTAACAAGAGGCATCATGCCGAATGTAAAAAGAGCAACAAAAATAGTTACATGCATGAATCGCAATTTCATCTTGAGTCTCCGAAAACTGAAAAGGGGAAACGGCTGACAACCGTATGTTTTCTATACAATAAGGGTCTTTTATACACGAGCGATTGATAAGGTTAAAGTACCATACTGTTAACCCGGAATTTTTTCCCGGTCTAAAATTATAATGATGGGATTATTTATTATGCCAAATCTGCAGAAAGAGCATAAACTGTTACAATAAACAGGGTTCCATTCTCATTTTAACTAATCCGTTTTATAAAGATAATACTTATGATGAACATTAAATCGGGAGCAACAGTCAAACTGGCATTGATGACATTTCTGTTGATCAATGGGAATGCCTTCAGCGATGAGCCTGCAAAACGTGATGCTCCTTTCAAGATATTTTTCTGGAATTCAGAAGAAGTTCAAAACAGTTACGGGCAATTCCAATTCAAGGCAATGCCTGCAAATATTATTGGACGGGCTTCTGGCTATCCGAAGATGCGCTATGGTTGTTCCGCACCACGTTCAGAAGGAGGTCAATGGGTTTATGGCTGGACTTGCATGAGTGAAGGATCCAATTTTCAAAAAAGCAATTCTTTAAAAGTGATCCGCTGCTGGACAAAAGATGGAATCAACTTTCATGATCAAAAAGTTGTTATGACTGAAAAAGAACATCTGTGGCAGGGATTCGTGAATCTTGTCAGGCGGGAAACTGATAACCGGATTTTTCTTTTTCCATACGGATATAACCGTGACAAAGGCTCTATGGATTTCATGGTTTATTCCAGTGGCAATGGCACGAAATGGAAACTCGATACAGAGAAAGCGTATTCCGACCACGATGCCTGTTGTGTGATCTGGGATTCCAAAGGAAAGCAGTTCATCAATTACCAGTCAACTTATCAAAAATGGAAAAAACGTTACCCCGATAATATTGGAGGAGACATTCGGCGGGTGATTTCCATTCGGTATTCTGCGGATGGAATTCATTGGAAACCTGATGGAGATTACGCCTTCAGAAACAAAGAGAAAGAAAAAGAACTCTGGGTTCCCGATGAAAAGGATCCGAAAGAACTGGAATTTTATCGAATCTGCGCGTTCCCTTATCATGATCGTTATATTGGAATATTGGTTCTCTATGCCCCTTCGCCACAAATAGGAAACACAAGGGAAGGGACTCTTCATGGACCGGGATTAGGGACGCAACTTTGTTACAGCCTGGATGGAATTCACTGGAATCGACCGGATCGAACAACTGATATCACAGCAGAAAGTCATTGGGCTCCACTCCAGGGACCGTTGCAGGCGGGGGGTTACCTTCGGTTTTATGCAGGAATTGAAAGCAATGAAATCCGAGGGCTTGAAGAAACGCGACTTTTTGGTGCTTATTGTCGAGCGAATGGAGAATTTTCGACAAAGCCGTTGACCGTTCCTGAACAGGATTTAACTCTCAATATTTCTGCTTCAGATTATGATTCCTATTTCATGGCAGAAGTTCGGGACTTGAACAATCAGGTGATTCCGGGATACGAAAAAGAAAAATGCGTTCACAAAAAAACAGATGAAAAAAAATTCAAACTAAAATGGAAAAATCGAACGACGAGTGAACTTTCCGGAAAAAAAGTCCAGCTACGAATCTATGTTCGAAACGCCACTGTTTTCGGACTTTCAGAATAAAGTGATTGTAGTGGCCATTACTTTATCCCACAGGATTATTCACAGTATTTTATTTGAATCGGATTGAATAAAGATCTGCATCTTTCATTTTGAATCGAATTTTGACAGGTTTTCCAGCAAGTTTGGCAAGGTCTGGTGAGTTACTCCATGTGACGGTGCGGTTGATTTCATCGCCAATAATTTCGTCACATTGACTGAGTTTAAAACCATCAATCGCTTTGCCATCGGGAGTCTGAAGTTCCACCCACACACTTCCTGCAGCAGATGTTGAGAAATTGATTGACAAGCTGCTTCCTTTAAAAAGCAATGGTTTGGTGACAAACTCACCGCCAGCATAACCAGCTTGCAAGGATGCAAATCCATCGGTTCGCAAAGTTAATCGTTGAAGTTTGTGTGTTGTCTGGCCATAATCGCGTTGAACGTACATGGACATCACATCTTCAGAAGACTGGACGATTCCGCATGTTGGATAATTTGTGCGTGAAGTCCAATTACTTGGTCCTATGCCAGGTCGAATAAATCCTTCCATGAAAGTTCGGTCATAAACATTTCCGCCGCGTGAAGACATAAAAACCGTATCAGAACAATCGCCGGAGTATTTCCCCTGGCTGCCGATTACTTTGGCTTGTGCTTTGCTGACAACACGTCGTCCCGGCATGAAACGGGCTGCGAATGAAACATAGATGTGCGGTGCACGGGAATAGGGTCTGGTTTGATTGGTATATAAGTGTTCGGGTGGTGTGTCACCGTAACTCATATCTTCCATTTCTCCCCAGTGACGAAAATCGGAAGAAGTACGACGACTGATTGTGCGATATGTTTTACCGTTTGTCTTACGCCAGGTTCGGAAATAACAGACATACGTTTTTTCGGATTCGGACCAGAAAGCAACATTCTGTGAATCAAAAGAAAATGATTCACCTTCGTGTTTAATGAGAGGGCCATCCAGTTTTTTCCAACGATAACCATCAGCGGAAATAAAACCATGAAGGCCAGTTCCTGATATCCCCGAAAAAGCTTTGTATCGTTCTTCGGGTGGACAGCCGGGACGTTTATCAAGAAAGGGAGCAAAATTATGCGAAAGAGGAGCAAATCCTGCCAGTACAATATTATTGTTCTTACTTCCATTCGATTCAAAAAGTCCGACGTTTGGACGAGTGTACGTGATGCCATCCTTGCTTTCTGCAACGCAAGTCACTTCGTCATCAGTTCCATCTTTTCCGGCATTCGGGCGACCACGATAATAAAGTCGATAAACATCACCATCTTTGATGACTGTGATATAACCACAATAGCGTCCTTCCCACGGCTTGTTAAAAGTCAAAGAAATCTCACGGGGCACTGGGTGATGAAGCTTGTGGGTCACTTGATTCATCGACTCTACCAGATAATT
>JAJRVU010000262.1 GCA_024277145.1 Planctomycetota bacterium | reverse complement strand
GAAGTTGTTGTCAATAAAAAAGTTTCAGATTCCTAAAACATTAGATGTCTGGTGGGTTTGGATTTACGTGGGTGATCCTCCGAAAAAGTACAGCAGTTATCTTGGTTCGGGAAGTGCTGCTGTGGGAGGATTGTCACAGGTCAACTATGTGAATCTTCCAGGAAAAATATCATTGAAAGACAAGTTAGCAAATCCATATTTCAAAAAATTAACGCTCAAGGGAACCATTCACGAATTTGGTCATGCGCTTGGACTTCCACATAATGGACCTCTTGTAAAACGTGATCTCGGAATGCCTTTAATGGGAGCAACGATTTTTAACTATCGTCGAACGATGAAAAATAAAGAAGAACGGGGTTATATCACAGAAGCCTCAGCAGCTATATTGTGGAAACACCCCTTGTTTTCTGGGACAGCACGCCAACGCTACATGATACCGAAAGTGAAGTGGAAAAATATCGAGATAAAAAATGATAAGAAAAAACGTACTGTACATTTAACAGGACTGGTCACATCAAATATTTCTGTACATAGTGTGATTGTTTACGACAGCGCACCCAGTGTTCGAACTCAATATTTTCAAAAACCGTATGTTTGTCGTGTCGAAAAAAATGGGGCATTCGATATCACCATTAGTGAGCCAGTAAGCAGAATGACTAATGGCACTTTCAAAATAGTCGCCTGTTGCGAAAATGGAACCATGACAGGTAACGGAAAAGGGCGCGGTCTTCGAAGCGCACACGAAATTAAATACAAAACCACGCGAACAGGATACCAATTGATGAAGTAATACAAGTATGGTTGCTGGGTTTTACGAAGACTTAGTATTGTTCGATAATAACTGTCTGATTTGTCATATGAAAAGTAGGCTGGGTAGAGTCTTTACGAAACCCAGCGAGTGAGACATTGATTCTTTAAGAGTGTTGTCATCCACAATGCTGGGTTTCGTAAAGACTCTACCCAGCCTACATCAAGTCTTCATTCATATAAGACATTTAATGATCGAGCGCCCCTAAAGCCTACTTTGATTTAAGATGACTCAGCATTTTTTTGAATGAAAAATGAGTACGAAACTTTCGATCGAGTGATCGTGCAACGGGGGTGAGGTCTTCAAATTGTTGACGAGTTTTAGAAATGCTTCCTACAACAATGACCGATTCTGAATTCGGAACCGCAAAAACGTAGGTATTCACGAAGACCTGTTGAATGGTTTTAATATCTCCATTTGTTGTCTCACCAATATTGAGATTAAACACAACCAATCCCTCTGCCGTTAAGTTTTCTTGAAGAGATTCTAAAAACTTAACTGTTTTCAAGTTCAGCGGTGCTCCGGTTTTGTCGGTTTGCTCAGAGGGTTTCAGAAACGCATCCATATAAATAACATCGTACTTCTGCTTGCATTCTGGGAAGAATTTGAAGGCATCTTCAGTGATTAGTTTGATGTTTTTAGTTTCTTTGATGCGAAAGTATTTCTTGGCGATTTCTACAACTTTAGGGTCAATCTCGACAACATCAATTTTTGTTTTGGGTTGATGCCGCTTAAGAAAGTGAATCATCGATCCACCTCCTAATCCAACAATCAAAACTCGTGGCTGTTGTTGTTTGAAGAAAAAACTGGCGAACATCGTTTGTGTATAAGGTGCAATCAGTTTGTGAGGTTGTTTAATGTTGATAACCGTCTCACCCACTTCGCTGCCATTGTCGCGCACAAAGAGCATCGTCCGAAAGTGTTTTTTACGACGGATACGGATATGAGAATAATCAGACTTCACTTCATATTCCACTCGACCAAATGGGCTTTGCTTCGTGGTCGTCTGTGCCATTGAAACGGTGTCAACAGTACAGAAAATACTAACAGAAATCACCAATAAAAAATTGTAAGTTGACGGCATGCAAGATTCCTACGAATGTAAAGTTTCTTGATTAGCAAGAATGTTTTTATGTTATCATATATTATTCCCTAGTGCCAACTAAAAAAAGCGGGATAATGATCCATAATCATCACCCCGCTTTTATTGTCCCAATAATGGGTCTAAAACCCTTGCCTTGAGGCGAAACCTTTAGGATTTGATTTCACTTTGAATGAATGAATAAACTTGGTTTTTAGAAAGCATCGTAACCCGAAACGTCAGTGAGGGATTCGCGTGGATGAAGTAGAAAAGCAACTCAGTTAGTTTCGTTCTTTGTGATCAACGCTGATCCCTCACTGACGTTTCGGGTTACGATTAACACTTGAAAATGAGAGCCAAAGAACTTGAGTCCGATGTTCTCATCATTGAACCTACCGGCTTTCAGCCGGTAGTCGCTCAGTTATCTTTATCTGATTCACTTTTACCACGTTACTTCTAAACTGACTTGACCGCCATGTACAATCAAAAAATCTCCTCTGTCAATATGTCTGCTGCCAAGCGGAGCTGTCGATGCAGTATTGACAACGGTGTTGATTTGATTTTGTTGCAATTGGCTGGGTGCTAATGCAATTTGCGAAAGAATAATCACGCTGTACCCTCCGGTTACGCTGACATGATCTGAAAGATGCACCTTGCCTTTTAAGGCTAAATCGTAAATGAATGCTGTCCCAATTCCTCCCGATTCAATTTGAGGGAGTGTTGTTCCACCGATAAAAGATCGCATATTATTACGGGCTGCATTTCCTGCAATCGCAAACTTTCCTATTCCAATCAATTCAATATGTGATGTATTAATAAGTTGAACATCTGCACCAATTTGAAGACCATATAAATCGTTACGAGTATCAATTGAAAAGCCTGGTGTTTCCACACCCAGAAAGCTATGTTCTTGAAAGAGACGTTCGTTCAATTCAATCCAGCGAAAACCAACGAAGGGAGTAATAATAGAATCGGTATGAGGTTTCAAATTGAATTCAATCGATGCAATATCAGAAGTGTAAGTCATTCGAACTAAATCACCAGGGGTTGTCAAAAATCCAGGTGCTACAGATGCAAATTGTTCAACTGGTCCAGTAACGACTCCCGTTGAATTCCAACCATCCACTGCAAAATGATTGAAATGCAAATCAAAATCTTTGCCATGGTGAGTGATATCAATATTGTAACCCGTTTGATGACTAAAACGGAATTCACTCGCACTGAGAAGTGGGGCTCCATTCGGATTGACAAACCCTTGTCTGACAAGTGCGCTTCCATCTCCTTTTTCGCGTCTTAAAAAGATAGCACCCACAGAAACTGTCCATTGCGGAGCACTGACAGGTTCGACAAAGATTTGTCCAGGAGCAGAAAGGGTAATTATTGGCTCAAGAGGATCGGCAGTCGGTTCGACATTTTCAATGAACTCTGCTTCTGTATCGACAGGTAGAAGAGTTTCTCCGAAGCATGTTGATGTTATCACAAGCAGATAAGCAACACACAAAACTCTCCATTTTGTATGGTCATTGATCATTGTTAGAAGCACTTTCCAGAAAATACAATCTCTATACTCACTTATCATCGTCTTGATAATTAAGTGACCTTAAGATGTTCAAAAGGAATGCATGTTCTATCAATCTTATTATGTCTGAAAAATGAATTATTCCAATTAGGCAACTTATATCGTATAAATCAACGATGGGCAGGGGAAATGCACACTTCTTTATCTCCCTTGAAATGAGATAATACATCACTTTTACCACGTTACTTCTAAATTTATTTGACCACCATGAACGATTAAGAAATCATTCGTGTCTAATGTTTGACTGCCAAGAGGTGAGAAGGCTGCAATAGGAACACCTGTTGACATTTGGTTCCCTTTTAATTGACCAGGTGTTAATGCTAATTGAGAAAGGAGGATAATGTTATATCCACCTGTCAAAGCAACATGATCAGAGAGGTGCATTTTCCCTTTCAAAGCAAAATCAAAAATAAATGCGGTATTGGTTCCTCCTGATTCTATAATTGCAAGATTCCCGGCTCCTGCACCTGGGAATGATCGGATCTGGTTTCGTGCAGCATTCCCTGCTATTGCAAACTTTCCTGTTCCGGTGAGTTGAAAACGCTCTGTACTTTTAATTAATACATCTGCACCAATTTGTAAACCAAATAAATCATTGCGTGTATCTATTTTGTATGCTGGAGCTAAAGGTCCAACAAGATTGGTTTGTTGCAGCAATCCTTCGTTTAATTGCACCCAGCGTAAACCAACAAAGGGAGTAAATCTCGAATCAGTCTTGCGTTTTGCATTCAATTCCGCTGAGGCAATACTTGATGTGAAAGTCATTCTTGCTTGAGTAAAGTTACTCACCAAAAAACCAGGAGCTGCAATAGAGAAAGAACCTGCTGCACCATTGATAGAATTTGTCGAATTCCAACCACCAACAGCAAAATGATTGAAGTGCAAATCGATGTTTTGATAGTGGCGCGTCACATCAATGTTATAGCCAGCTCGGTAATCGAAATTGACATCTTTAGATCCAAGCAAAGATGCTCCACCCATGTTGAAATTTCCCTGCCGAATAATACCTCCCTCACCCTCCATTTCTTCTCCAATAGCACCACCCTGAAAAAATTGACCACCCGTTTGACGAGTCAAAAAGATAAGTCCCGCAGAAGCTGTCCATTCAGGACAACGAGACTGAACATTTAGACAAACTGGCTGATAGCCCTCTCGTTGAGTGATATCATTAAATACTTGATCAGGTTTCGTAAATCTGAAAGTCGAATCAGATGATGAGAAACCTGTTATTCTCACTCTGTCAGAGGAGATCGTTTCCGAGTCCCAATCACCAGTGAATGCTTCTTTCGATTCAACTGTAAAAAACATAATAATACTGAGAGTCAGTACAATCCTATATCCTACTTTCAATTGGCGAGCGATTATCATTCATTCCTGCTTTCAATCTCCACAAATCCTCCTTGATTATCGATGTTTTTTTTGTTTTGATCAGACATAGTTTCCTCTACTATGTCATGTGGTTGTTTAGTCATCTCTAAAACAACTAATTGATTATTGTTTAATATCGAGAAAATATACTTAGCGCGCTACATATTTCTTGAAATGATGGTGATACACGATCATATAATTGAAATCTGTTAGTGAATTCCATTTGAATTACGTAAAACTCACAATCAATACAACATTGAAAAATCGTGTAATTTCTCACGACCAATACTCTAATCAGAAACACCATTTTTTTTTTGATATTCCATTTGATAAAGAATGGGTGTAGGCGCGTTGTTACGTATTTTACTGACGCGTTTTATGTTGATTTACGATCTCCACTGTAGCCAAGTAGGGTCTGCTGTGCAGCCGGGTAGACATCTGAGGTTTTTTCAACCCTAAACATTGTTTTTTCATGAGGTTTCCAGCAAGGTAGGGTTGAGTAGACCGGGGGGATTTCACCCCCAGTCCCTCCGAGAACCGGACGTGAACCTCTCAGCTCATCCGGCTCCTATCACTCGAACCACAAGGATAAACACCAAGTTTCCAATGAACAAATAAAT
>JAJRVU010000261.1 GCA_024277145.1 Planctomycetota bacterium | reverse complement strand
GGTTTACCTTCTTTAATCTGCTTGAACCATTATTCCTGAATACCAGCCATTTGGTATCAGCCAATTCACTATTCACAAATTGATCACTGGTCAGAGAATTAATGCTCGGCTGCCAGGTTTTTACAAATCTTGTAATTTCTTCAGTTCGTTCTTTGTCCGCATTCTCACTAAGCCAACTTTTAAGCTCAACCAATCTAGCGCTGTCCAAACCATTAAATTCACGCAATACAGGATAATCATCAAAGGTATCTTCATCTCGCGTATTATTGAAATATGCCATGAATTTGTAATAATCTTCATGCGTGAAAGGATCGTATGGATGGGCGTGGCATTGCACGCAGGAAAATGTAGTTCCCATGGTCACCTCCCAGGTGGTATTTACGCGATCAATGACCGCTGCGACACGAAATTCTTCATTGTCGGTTCCGCCCTCATCGTTGGTCATGGTATTTCTGTGAAATGCTGTTGCGATCAATTGATCATCAGAAGGGTTGGGCAAAAGATCTCCAGCGATCTGCTCGGTCAAAAACTGATCGTATGGCATATCTTTATTAAATGCCCTGATCAGCCAATCCCGATATTTCCATATCGTCCGGGCATCATCACGCTCATATCCTTTGGTATCCGAATAACGTGCCAGATCCATCCACATACCCGCCCATTTTTCTCCAAAGTGCGGTGATTCAAGAAGGTCATCAACATAAGCATCCAGCGCCCCCTCTGACGAATCATTTTTTAATTTCTCAAAAGCCTTATTCGGAGGCGGCAAACCTATCAGATCAAAAGACAGCCTTCGGGCAATTGTTGGCTGGCTGGCTGGTTGAGAAGTATTAAGTTTCAGCTCTTTTACTTTTTCATAAATAAAATAATCAATGTCATTTTTTCTCCAGGATTTAAATTGATCATCGCCGGAATACCGATCAGGAATAACTACATTTTCTACAGGAACATATGCCCAATGAGTGCCCCATTTTGCGCCCTGTTCAATCCATGTTTTCAATATATTGATCTCCTCCTTGCTAAGTGGTTCCTTTTCATAAGGCATACGCTCTTCAGGATCATTGCTGAGGAGCCGCCTGATCATTTCACTATCCCCTGAATGATTGGGGATGATAGCCGGAAGCCCTGATTCTGTAATCCCTTTAGCTTGCTCTTCAAACAGCAAACTGAATCCCCCACTTTGCTTTACTCCACCGTGACAAATGATGCAATGTTTATTCAGGATAGGTTTCACCTGGGTGATATAGTCGATTTCTTCATCCGGGAAAATCACCCAAACAACCAGACCGATAAAGGCCAGAAGCAGTATGATGTGCAATGTTTTGAATAATTGCAATTTTCTCATTTTAGCAAAGTACGAAATAATTTGCGGATTATAAGAATGATCTTTGCTTTGGACAGGGCAATCGGGTTTAAGTTTTCCCGCCCTTGTTGTTGATGTCACCAATAAGTACCTATCCCAATGCCAATTATCCCTCCTCAGTCTCATTTTTGGACTCTGTGATTCAACTAAGGAGTTATAATCCTACTCAGAGTCTCATTTTTGGACTCTGAGTTTCAACTGTGGAGTTATTGCGAGCTTTTCTTCAGAGTCTTCTACGAATGACTCTGAGGGGAGTGAGTTCCCGCTATCGCTCAAACGAGGACGAGTGGGGGTTGTTTGTATCGGGGCAACCTTGTTCGGCTGCTATTTATTTCTATCCGCTATTTTTCCATCATTCATCTCAGTTCCAAAAAAGTCAGTTACGTAAACTTTCCTGGATGATTCATCAATAAAGTAAATGATCTTTATGGAATTACGGGACGTGTATTGATATAACAAAAACCGATGTTCTATATCTAAAAATGTCAGTTTATCCTCCACCCTGCCACGATAGGGATTTTTATTCAATGACATTGCCCTATCCAGTATTTCATCAGCTTTTCTTGCTGCATTTTGTTCTGAATGGGTTTGGTAAAGATATTCTGATAATTGAAGGTAATAAATCTCCGCTTCAGGAGTAATTTCTACTATATAGCCCGATTTTTCTTCCACTTTTCAACGTCTTTTTTAAAGTCTTTAATGTTTCTGGTTTTGCCTTCTTCAACCGATTTCAATGACGCTTTCGCACGGGTAACTAAATCTGACTGTGTAGTATTAAAAAAATCCTGAGATACTGCTTTTCCAATTTCTCGTTCTAACAGTTTCACATATAAAGTCAACAGCTCATCATCTTCAATTCGATCTATCAACTCATGCAGAATTTTCTTTGCTACTTTCGTATTCATTTCATTTCTTTTTACCAAAGTTAACGATTTCATATTACAATATGATTTACTCTAACGTATGATGTTGAATAATTTCCTCAATAAGCCCTTCCATATCTTTCTGAAAACAATTTTCAGTACAGTTGATATCACCTTTTACTGCCTGATATCACAGATCGAAACTTCACCCATCTTGCCTGGGTTTCAACCATTTTTGTGATTACAAGTTGCCTGATTTCTTTGGTATTTAGGTCTGATTTTTAAAACTAAAACCTCACATCCTTATACTTAATTCTCCCAACTGAAAGCCAAACTTGATATCTCCGCAACAGCGGACAGGCACGCTTTGGGATTGGGGCTTGCTGCGGTGTGTAGAAAATCATAAGTGAAGATGATCTGGCCTTTTAGCGCTTTGGGAAAATTCCCCCTAACTGGTGCGAGCCTGACTTTGGCCAGACAGGCTTGTTGCTCGTACCAAACTAACTATAATCCAATCCCAGATTCGTATCTTCACTATTCATTTTACCCCTGCACAAAATCATGTCAATCCCATAATCATAAAAATCATAGATCAGACATTTTCACCAATCTATATTTGATCTCCTCACTTCTATACCGCAATACAATTGCTCTCTTTCAATTACATCCTCGTTCCCGCTATCGCTCAAACGAGGACGAGTTGGG
>JAJRVU010000260.1 GCA_024277145.1 Planctomycetota bacterium | reverse complement strand
TTATCTATCACTAACTGACTACATGCAGCATAAATATAAGCCGGATGATAAGGAGTCACTTGATTTCTACCAGGCGATTGATACGGAGATTGGCCATCTGCTTGAATTGGGAGCAATCATAGGAGCAACTGCAGATCATGGAATGAATGCAAAAAATGATTCGAATGGGAATCCGAATGTAATTTTTCTTGAGACCGTACTAAAAAAACAGTTTGATCCTGGCGTTAGTGTGATTTGTCCGATTACTGATCCTTATGTTGTTCATCATGGCGCATTGGGATCTTTGGTGATGGTACACCTGCCAGAGAAGTGTGATGAAAATGAAATTGCCGACTGGTTAATTCAACAGGATGGAATCACGGAAGTATATTCTCGCTCTCTTGCTGCGAAAAAACTGGAATTGCCTGAGGACCGAATTGGTGATTTAACTGTGATGTGTGCTCGAGATTATGTGCTTGGTCGAACAGAAAAGGATCATGATCTCTCTTTGCTTAAAGGTGGCTTACGATCTCATGGCGGGCGGTATGAAGAAATGGTGCCAATGTTACTTTCTCGCCCGTTGAACGATCATTATTCTTCTTTGGCACAAGGAGATCCTCGAAATTTCGATATTTTTGATTTCACTTGTAATGGTGGAAATTCCTAAGGAAAGAAAATATGACCATTCTTGAACTTCAAAGTTATGTCGCAGGGGAACCAGTTCAGTCAGATGATAAGCTGGAAGTGAATGATCCCTACACCGGAGAGATTATTGGCACCGTTTCCAAAGCGGGCCCGAAAGATTTGAACCGGGCTATTGAAAGAGCTTTGGAATGTGCAGTGACTCTGACCAGATATCAACGGCATGAGATCCTACTTCGGGCAAGAACACTTCTTTTGGAGCGTTCTGAAGAATTTTCAGATTTGATTACTAGTGAAGCTGGCTTGTGCAAACGGGAATCGGTTTATGAAGTGGGACGGGCATGTGATGTCCTACAGTTTGCAAGCATTGAGGCCTTACATGATGACGGACAAATATTTTCATGCGATATTTCTCCTCAGGGAAAAGCACGAAAAATTTTCACAATTCGGGAACCCCTTCCACTCACTGTTGCGATTACTCCGTTTAATCATCCGCTGAATCAGGTGGCGCACAAACTGGCCCCCGCGATTGCAGCTGGCACGCCAACCATTCTCAAGCCTTCGGAAAAAACACCATTAACAGCCATTCGGTTTGTTGAATTACTTTATGAAGCTGGTTTGCCTGCAACAATGCTCTCAATTCTTTTGGGTGATGTTGATGAAATTGTTGAGCCAATGGTGACTGATTCCAGAGTTTCGTTGGTGAGTTTTACCGGAGGAGTTCCAGTTGGAAAACGAATTGCAGAAATTGCAGGTTACAAAAAGACGTGCCTGGAACTTGGCGGGAATGCTCCTCTTATTGTTCTGGATGATGCAGATATGGAATTGGCTGTCAAACTGGCTGCAGAAGGGTGTTACCGAAATTCTGGCCAAAGATGTACAGCGGTTAAAAGGCTACTGATTCATGAAAAGATTCATGATGAATTTGTAGAATTATTCGTGGAAAAATCAAGAGAATACATTTGTGGGAATCCTAAAGACCCGAAAACCCGCGTAGGAACGGTTATTGATGAAAAATCTTCTAAGTATCTTGAAGCAGTTGTGACTGAAGCCGTTGAATTAGGGGCGAAAATTCTATTAGGCGGAAAAAGAACCGGAGCCCAAATTGAGCCAACGGTACTCGTCAATGTTCCTCGTCTTTGCAAAATGGTTGTTGAAGAATCGTTCGGGCCACTTGCACCTATTATGAAAATCAAAGATCTGGATGATGCCATCGATTTGACGAACTCAACTGCATTTGGCCTTTCGTCAGGAATTGTTACCCGAGATATGGAACTAGCCATCAAAGCAATCAAACGGATACGCACCGGAACAGTTAATGTCAACGAAGTGCCGGGGTATCGAATTGAGAGTTCTCCCTTCGGAGGAGTAAAAGATTCTGGATTGGGTGTTAAGGAAGGTGTCATTGAAGCAATTAAAACAATGACTACAGTGAAAACATTTTCGTTACCCTGGTAAAATAAAATGGGTGAGAATAACATGACTGAAAACTTATTAATTCCGATTTCTGAAATTCCAGCCATTCTGAAAAAAGAATCCGTCAGGAAAATATTTCTGGTTGCTGATCAGGATGCTTATCGTTTTTCAGGTGCAAAAGAATCCCTTGAATCTTGCCTTTCAGAATATGAAGTGACTCTCTTTGATGGATTTGAACTGAATCCGAAATTGGAAGACGTTATTGAAGGGATAAAAAAATTCAGGGGATCTCCTTGTGATATCACAATTGCAATTGGAGGTGGTTCTGCAATTGATGTTGCAAAACTGGTGGCATCATTTGCTGCCCAATCTGAAGACCCCAAAGATATTATTTGCGGGGAAAAAGAGATTACTTCCAAGGGAGTTCCCGTAATTGCAGTCCCCACGACTGCTGGAACTGGAAGTGAAGCAACTCATTTTGCAGTTGTCTATATTGACCATGTCAAATATTCGGTTGCCCATGATTATTTATTACCCGATTACTTTATTGTTGATCCAAGTTTAACAATGAGTTTGCCAGCGTTAGTCACAATGTCATCAGGTTTGGATGCGCTATGTCAGGGGATTGAATCGTACTGGTCTGTGAATTCAACTGAAGAATCCAGAAGTTATGCAAAACAATCAATCCGCTTAGCCTGGAAGAACTTGAAAGAAACTGTTCTTATTTCTTCTGGCGCCAACAGGGAAGCGATGTGCCTTGCTTCTCATCTTGCAGGAAAAGGAATCAATATCAGTAAGACAACCGCTCCTCATGCTTTTTCTTATGCAATAACAACTTATTATCACGTTCCTCATGGGGCAGCAGTGGCGTTAACCCTGCCAGAGTTCTTCAAGTTTAATAGTGACGTGAAAGATGATGACTGTCAGGATTCACGAGGATTACAGTTTGTAAAAAATCGAATTTCTGATTTACTTGAAATAATGGAATGTCATTCCGTTGAAGAATTTATCAATCAGTTTAAATTGTTGCAAAGATCAATCCACGCACCGTCATCTTTGAATGAGGTGGGGGTAAATACTCTTGACCAACTGGATTCGTTGATCAAGCAGGTAAATCCTGAACGGTTAGCTAATAATCCTCGTCAATTATCAGAAGGAATTCTCAAGAATTTATTACGGGCATCCATACTCTGAATACAATGAGTTATTGAACGGATGGGGTTGAGGTGTTGGAATTCAGTGTTATTCTTGAATTCGCAAAGCGTTTCAGCCATCATAATTGGTACAAACGCGATAATTTACAGGCATCATGGTCGTAAAGAACCGCTTATTAAATCGCGAATTGTGCCAAGTCACCCCTGATGAACAGAATAGATACTTCCCCCTTTGACCTTTAAACATGTTGAACACCGGAGATATTCTTAATGCTGACAATGATTAAACAAAACTGGCAACGAGTTCTGATGGCCATCATTATTCTCGCAATTTGCAGTTTGAACAAGCCTGCATCCTCTGCTGAGTTCAAGGTTGGCCAAGTCGCCATTGTTATCAAGAATAATGCAGAATTCAAAGAAGGGGACAAAGTCGTTAACAAGGCTTCAATTGGTCAAGTGATTGAAGTGGGGAAATATAACAAAGGATGGATTTGGGTTTTGTCATCTAAAGGATGGATACACGAAAATAATATCTTGGATCTCAAAACGATAGTTGAACAGAAAACCGAATTGATTAAAAAGAAACCGACTCCATTGGATTACCATTTGCGTGGAATTGCTTACCACCACTTGAAAAAACATAATGAAGCTATCAGTGATCTTGGCGTTGCTTTAAAAAGTGATCCAAAGAATTATGCCATTCTGGTTAATCGTGGTAACACTTATTGGGTGATGGGTAAGAATGATCTTGCGATTGCTGATTTTTCATCAGCCATCAAATTGAACAATAAAAACGCGGTCATGTATCATAACCGGGGAGTAATTTACACCATTGAAAAGAAATATGATCTTGCAATGTCAGATATCAATAAAGCTCTTGAATTAGATTCCAAATATGCAGATGCTTATAAAAGTCGTGGGGTCTTATTTCGTTCTCAAGGCAAATTTGATCTTGCAATGGTTGACTATAATAAGGCCATTGAATTAAACCCTTATCTGGTTTCAGCGTTTGAGCAACGTGCTTATATCTGGACAACAAAAAAAGACTACACACGGGCTATTGAAGATTTCAATAAAGCCTTACATCTAAATAGTAAGTCAAAGGTCGCGCTTAATGATCTTGCATGGATTATATCGACGTGCCCGGATGAAAAATTAAGAGACGGGAAACGGGCAGTAGAACTTGCTGTAAAAGGATGTAAATTAACGGAATATAAAGATTGGAACCGATTGGATACTCTTTCCGCAGCTTATGCGGAGGCTGGCAATTTTGAAAAAGCTGTTGAATGGATTAAAAAAACAATCGAACTTGCGCCCAAAAATCAAAAAGATTCTTTAAGAAAAAAGGAAGCCCTTTATCAATCCAATAAACCGTTCAGGGAATAAGTTGTGCTGATTAATTGTTTTTTAATGCGTTTCATCTATCAAATCAACATGTTCTTTGCCTAAAGTTGAGATTCTTGCACCTTCTTTAATTCCAAATTTCCAGAACAGAGCAGGACGAACGAGGAACTCCAGTATTGTGGAGCTGAGAAGACCACCAATAATCACGGTAGCAACCGGATACAGAACTTCTTTTCCAGGATCCCCTGCAGCTAATGCCAACGGAACTAAACCAATTCCTGAAGTTAACGCTGTCATTAACACAGGAGCAAGCCTTTCCTTTCCAGCACGAACAATCATATCTTTTGACCATGTTTCCCCCTCGTATTTTACAAGATGGATATAATGGTTGAGTAGAAGAATTCCATTTCTGGAAGCAATTCCGCCAAGCGAGATGAACCCCACCATTGCAGCAATTGTGAATGTCTGATCAGTGATTATTAACGCTGCAACTGAACCAATAAAGGCCATCGGAAGGGCCATCATGACTTGTAAAGAATAGTTTGTTGATTGGAACATCGTATACAAAACCAGAAAAACACCTAAAAGCGAGAAGACAAATAACACGCTGATAATTCGGCTTGCTGATTTCTGGCTTTGAAACTGTCCACCGTATTCAACAAAATATCCGGGAGGAAGTGAATCAAGAATTGGTTTATGCTTCTTTTTAATATCTTCAACAACATCCACGAGACCGCGGCCACTGACATTACATTGAATAACGATTCTTCTTTTAACCTGTTCGCGGTTAATGGTATTTGGTCCAGTGGCTTGATAAATATTTGCTACTGAGGAAAGTGGAGTTCTTCCACCTCTTGGGAGGTCAATTGAAAGTCGTTTCAATGCAACCAGATCTTCCCGATAATTTTCACTGAAACGAACAAGAAGGTCAAAAGTTCTTTGGCCAATCAGAATTTGTGAAGTCACTTCTCCATTCATGGCTGTTTTTATATATTCATTAACGAACCCGGGTGTCAAACCATACCGTTTCAGGCTATCCCTGTTTAATTCAATTCTGAGTTGAGGAATCTCTACTTGTTTTTCAACCATCAAATCAGTGACTCCATCCACTTGGCCCATAGCATTGGAAAGCTCTTTTGCTTTTGTTCGTAAAACACTCAGATCTTCTCCATACAGTTTAATTCCTACTTGTGCTTTCACCCCAGATAACATGTGAGAAATTAAATGCGCAAGAGGTTGCTCCACGGTTGTGACAATTCCCGGAATGTCAGCCATTGCTTCACGAAGTTCGTGAAGCACTTCTTCTCGACTCAGATCAGACTCGGGATCAAATTGAATTAACATCTCTGTAACATTGACCCCTTCTGCATGTTCATCCAATTCAGCTCGACCGGTTTTTCTTGCAAAGGCGCTTACCCCTTCAATTTTTTTAATGCGATTCATCACCATCCCTGCAATTTCATTTGATTTTTTCAAGGATGTTCCCGGGGGTAGAATAACATTCAGCTGGGCTGTTCCTTCGTTAAATGGTGGAAGAAAATCTTGCTCTATACCAAACAGGAAATAACCTGCAGTGCATACTCCTCCAAATGCAATTATCAATAATAATGTCGCAAATTTCAAACTGAATCGAATGACGCCATCAGCTAGAAATTTTAAAAATCTTAATAATGGTCCATCTTTTTCATGTGACATTCCCTTCATGTTTGGAAGGAGCCAGTAGCAAAGAACTGGTGTGACAGTCAGTGAGACAAGAAGGGATGAAAGAATGGAAACAATATAAGCAACTCCGAGTGGTGCAAATAATCGTCCTTCCATTCCGGAAAGTGCAAAAAGTGGAATAAACACAAGGACCACAATCATTGTTCCAAAAACAATGGAGTTTCTGATTTCACAACTTGCCTGATAAACAACAAGAAGGGAATGTTTGGGGACCTTTGCGAGTTTGTTTTCACGAAGTCGCCTGAATATATTTTCAACATCCACAATGGCATCATCCACTAACTCGCCAATGGCTACAGCTAATCCACCGAGGGTCATTGTATTGATAGAAAGATCCATTGCAGTGAATACGAGTGAAGTTAGTCCGATTGATAATGGAATGGCAGTGAGTGTGATAAATGTTGTCCTGAAATTCATCAGGAATAGAAAAAGTATGATGACAACAAGAAATCCACCATCTCGTAATGCTTCCATTACGTTTTCGATAGCGCGATCAATAAATTCTTTTTGGGAATAAATGTTTGGATGAATAACAATATCAGGAGGAAGTGTTGCTTGTAATTCTTCTAATGCTTGAGTTATGTCATCAGTTACTTTTCGTGTGTCTGCATTGGGTTGCTTATTAATTGTCAGGATAACAGCCGGTCCTCCGGAAAATGTTCCATCATCATTTTTTACAAATGCAGAACTATCACCACGCTTAACTTGGGGGCCTTCGACAACTTTTGCTATATGGGAAAGAAGAATAGGGCGATCATTACGAATGCGTACAACAACCTTTTCAAGGTCTTTAATTGTTTGTACACGTCCAAGAGCTCGGACCAGAAATTCATTGGGACCTTGATCATCCAGATATCCGCCGGTCGCATTTTCATTACTTTCCATACAGGCTTTTTTAACATCCTGAATTGAAATGTCATATTTTAATAATGCATTGGGATTAATCAGAACCTGGAATTGTTTTCTTCCTCCTCCCATGGTGAACACCTGAGAGACACCAGGGACTGTCAAAAGCCTTTGCCGAATGACCCAATCAGCTAAAGTTCTGACTTCCATCGGCGATGTTTTATTTCCTTCACTCCACATTCCCACCATTTGTATTTGACCCATGATGGAAGAAATAGGAGCTAATTGTGGTTTAATCCCTTCAGGCATCCGTTCTTGAACAAGCTGGATACGTTCAGCTACAATTTGCCTGTCATTATAGATATTAGTTCCCCAGTCAAATTCGACATAGATGACTGAAATCCCAACGCCTGATGAACTGCGGACAGCCTGGACTCCTGTTGCACCATTTAAAGTGGTTTCGAGTGGGAAGGTGATTAATGCTTCCACTTCTTCAGGAGCCATCCCGGGAGCTTCCGTCATTAGAACAACCCGAGGGCGGTTCAGGTTCGGAAACACATCAATATCCATCGTGACTGCTTTATAAGAACCGTAAGCAAGCAGGATTAATGAAAAAGCAATGGTAACGAGTCGCTGCTGAAGAGCAAAGCGAATAATGGCATTAAGCATCTTTTTCTCCGACACATGTCGTTTATGATTTGATTATAAAAAGCGAAGTTTAATGATTGTGACCAGCGTGAGGATCAACTCCGCCACCTGCTTTGTTTTTTAAAGCAGTTTGTATTTGATAAGCTCCGGAAAAAGCAATTTTCCATCCAAGTTTTAATGAACCGTCATTCTGAACAACGCACCATTCACGGTCTTTATATTCGACGTGCACGGGAATACGAATATAATTATTCCCTTTTTTTCGAAACGCGAAGTATTCTGCACCATCTTGGACGACCGCATCAACGGGAACAACAATTCTTTTTTTCCATTTTTCAACCGGAACTCTTAATTGAACTCTTTCGCCTGCTTTGTATTTCCAATTAATATAATGTGCCCCATCTTCGGTCGTAACGTCTCTTGTAATTTCATTAGGAAGGTTGATGTAAAAATGTAAAGCTCTTGTGTCAGTGTCAACCGAATTGGAGAGATAAAGGATATTCAGATTTTTGATAGGTTCCTTTTTTCCTTCCCTGAAAGCAGTCAGGCTCCATTTATCATCTGCAGCTTTAGTTATTGCAGCTGAATCTTGTTCAAAAGCAGCGCCTTCAATAAGCAGGTTATGGTAGTCAGCAAGAGTGCACAAAGTTTCGCCTGCTTTTAAGCTTTTCCCTTTTGTCGCTTTTAAATTTTGTACAATATAGACAGGTTTTCTTTTTTTAGATTCATTCTTATTAATGTAGGAAACAGCTTTTATCTTCCCCTGTGTTAAAATGAATTTTTCTGATTTACCAGCAAATGAAGGAGCATAAATGGAAAGCTCTTTTAATAATTTTCGATCTTTTTCAATCTGTTTTATCTGCGATTCGCTTAATCCGTGAAGTTCTAATGATTCTTTTTTAGCGTTAATGACAGCTTGGAGCTTTGCAATTGCGTATTGTCGGGCAAGGACAACTTTCGCTGCAACAATGCCTTCCTTAAGGTTTTTTAAACGTATTAGCTCTTTGTTTTCGACATCAAGCTTGCCTAATATTTCCAAGTAATCAGATTGAATTTGAACCAAATCTTCGTGAGTCAACCTGAGTTTGAAAAGAAGGGTATTGGGCATGACGGCTTGCCCTTCTTTAACATACAGGTGAGTTACAATGCCTGTCATAGGTGTTGCAACAACTGTTTTTGTCTGGCTCGATTTATCTATTATCATTCCTGGGAATGTCACCGTTTTAACAAAAGGGCCAAATTTGACACGGTCAATTTTCAATCCAATATTTTTAGATGCTTGATCAGAGAGTTTGATAGATACAGTATCATCACCACCATGATCATGTCCTGAGTGGTCCTGTTTATCTTCAGCTTTATTTCCGTCAGTTTCTTTTGCTTTCTCGCAAGAACTGAAAATTAATGACAAACAAAATAGCAATGTCATTGTCTTTATGGATGGGTTGAATATGTTAAGATATTTCATGTTCATAAATTCCTCCTGCTATATATAGCAGGGTCTTTGTTAAGTGAAAATCAGAACGGGTCTTATGGCCTGATAAGCCGACCATAATTTCTGCGAAAATATTTCTTTTGAAGGATGCCAAGTAAGCTATTGAATAAAAAGAATAGATAATAAAACAGGAAATTCTATTATTCTAGATCCTTCATATAGCAAACATGGCTATCTATTAAAAGCGTATCTGTAGCAGAATCATTACAGTTTGTCAGCAGAAATTAGATGATCCAGACTTGCGCTCGCAGTCGGATCGCATCTGCATAGGAATTGCATTGGTCGTTCGGGGTGTGTTGTGCATAAAAAGAGCTATGAGTAGAAGAGGAGACACTCATTAATAAGTCTTTTTCAAGACATTCTCTCGTTGTAACAATGCGAAGCGGGGAAATAGTAACAAATGCGCATTTGCATTTATTTAATGAGCAATCCTTTTTATTTGAAGGGGGCTTGGAATCATGGTGGTTTGAAGTGTGATCCGAATGAACATGTTGATGATTGTTCTCCAGACAGGTCTCTTGGTTACAAACACAATCAACTCCAAGCCCAATACTGAAGTGCAGTATTATAGATAAAGCAGTTATGTATTTAACAATCAATTGCATGAAGGCGCCTGTATGATCAAAGTGTTCCACTAACGTTTTCTTTATCATTACAATAGATTAACAAGAGGTCAATATCTAAAAGATAATTTTACTTGAATGTACCTGTTAAGGCTTATTCAATTGATTTGAGTTTTCGAAGATCAGCCATACCTCTGTTTACAGAAATTAATATATCAACAAATTCCTGATTTGATTCGAAGTATGTTCTTTGTGCAATAAGTAATTGGATATAGGGATCCTGCCCTTGTTGGAAACCTTGTGTTATCAAATCCAAACTCTCTTCTGCTTTTGGCAGAATCTGTTTTTTAAAATTGTCAGATTGTAACCGATTTGTTTCATACATCTGGTATGCATTAGCTAGTTCTGCTTTTAAGGAAAGTTTGACGCGTTCCACTTCCTGCACAGCTTTCATGTAGTCAGCATAGCGTGATCGGATATTTCCCCTGTTCTTATTATGAACCGGCAATGCGCCACCTACTTGAATTCCCATGATGGTGTCTAGTGTTGAAGTGTCGTATAAAAGTCCCAATTGCGATTGAATGTTTGGAATTTTCTGTACTTCTGCACGCCTGATTGCCCAATTCGCACTTTGTACCTGTGATCTTGCTGACTGAATAGATGGGTGAGAACTAATCATGTTTGAATAAAGTTCATCCCAGTTATAAATTGGAAAGTTTTTAGGTAAAGAGCCAGTAACAGAGTCGTTTTCTAATCCGGGAATACCTACAGCAGCAATTAATTTTGTGAAACTTGCTTTGACATTCTGTTTCTGGTTGTTAACAACAATTAAACTACGGTTAACTTGGATGTCTGCTTGTAATTTTTGGCTTTTTTTCGATTCTCCTGAATCCAGTAGGAGTTGAACGACTCCCGAAGATTCTTCTGAAATTTTCAACAATTTATTTGCCAAGTTCAATTTTAAAACAGCACCCTGATATTCATAAAAATTCTGTTGTACTTTATTTCGAATATCCAGTTCTTTAACTTTCCAATCCCAACTTTTCATTTGTGCCAAATGGCCTTGAATCTGACCATTTAGTCCCAGTTTATTCGCTGTTACAAACGTTTGACTGACATAGACCCCCTGTTGTCCAGCTTTCCCTTCATTTCCGACTTCCTGGGCTTGATAGCCGATGACGGGATTGAATTTTCGCGTTACTTGATATTGTTGCCCTTTGACTGCAGAGACATCAGCGAGAGATTGTTGGATCTCGGGATGATTATTTATTGCAAGAAGTTCCAAATCATCAAGAGAATGTTCTGAGGGAAGAGTGTTTGAGATGACGTTATCTGCTGGGACACCAATTGAAAGGTCTTCATCTACTTGTGCAAGTTGAACAGGTTCTGACAGTTCATGCTCATTATCAATGAACTCGACAAGCTTGGTATTTCCAGCTTCAAGATTTTCATTGCTCGATAAGATTATATCAGAATTCTGAGTTGCTGGATTCTCATTAAATTCTTGCTCAATTGCTTCAAGCTCTGTCGAACTTATTGCTTCGCCTTTGAGGGGCGGGTTTTCCAATACCTTTGTCGTGTAGTATCTGTTTTGCGAGCAACTTGCAAAAATTATACAAGATAATATACAGGAATTAATACAGATATTTTTCATAATATTAGTGATCCATCACATAAACGAATGAAAAGAAGCAAGGATTTGGGTTAAGCCAACGTAAATGCTCTTTTAACTATCTCAAATGCAAAATCATCAGTTTGTAATTGACTGATAAATGTTTGAGTACAGGAATCCATTCCTAATAACGTAAATCGGCTCGAAGAGCTTTCTCTCACTACAAACAGGAAGAATTATTGAATGTTACAAGAGGATCACTCAAAAAATTACTGATAATCACCACAATCGTTAGAAGTCAAACAGGTTGAATGCAAAAGCATTTTCACTATAAAACATTCTGCAGAAGCAGTTTAATTGTAATTAACCTGAATGGTTATTTTGGTTGCTCAATGTACCGATTGGGTAATATTTAGTGATAAATCCAGCTTGTGAATTGACCGGAATTCCAATAAAGGAAAATCGCCCAGCAGAACAGAGCTAAAGCAAACCAGTCTTTCTTTTGGAAATGGTCTGCTTGACCATGTGATCTGACGAAGTTTAAAACCGCTCCGGTGGGGCATCCATAATGGCAATACGGTTGTCGATAAAACAGGGATGCAATAAGCCCGAGAGTCGCTAAGCTGATAGAAAACCATCCCGAGAGGGAAATTGTGTAGGCATTAAATGCTTCCAGTTCTGCTAACTCAACGGGTATTTCCAGAAGTTGAATGAGGAGAGCATAACCAATTAACAGGGCAGGGATTATTCGGAGCGATTTGTCCCATTGCTTTGAAATTGTTCTTTTTTTAATGGGTAGATTTCCCAGCCATTGTTGAGCCAGTCCATGCGGACAGATCTGGGTGCAATACATCGGTCGGCGAGTTGACCAAGGGACGATAATAGATGTCATCACTAACAAAACAAGTCCCGAAGACAAATGCCAAGGAATCCCCGCTGCACTCCAGCCGAAAACTAATCCGATGGAAATCATGTTCCCATAAATAAATCCAAGATAAACAAAGATAATTAAATGAAATGCTAATCGAACGCTTTTCAAACGTCGCCAATTCGAAAACGTGAATAATATTGATCCTATGATTATTAAAGAAAGAAGCCAGTCTTCTTTTTGCCATTGTATCGTTGGAGAGAATGTTGCTTTATCCAGCGAATGGCGAAGCCGATAGCTGATTGCTTCAATTGTGGTTACGCTTGTTAAAGTGGCCCCGGAAACTCCGTCAATCTCTTCTTCTTTTAAATCAAGGTGAGCAATTTTATCCCATGACATGTTGTTCAGGATCGTCATGAAGTATTCATTCTCTTTGACATCTTTCACATGTCGGGTTGTGTCACCGCTTGCCCGAATCTGGAATCCTAAAACGTTGTCGTTCAGATCAAAAACAACAAGTGTATCTGTGGATCCGCAGTACCCAATCAGGAAATCACTTGTAGGGGAAGTTCTTACTGCATAGCCAATCGTTTTTCCGAGTTTATCGTATGCATACCATCCCTCACGATCACTGAAATCTTCCTTGATTTGATTTGTGTCCGGGATAAATTCCTGAACTTCTTTCACAGTGACTGGATGGTCAGTCCTTCGCTTCAGAATAAGATGATGATCTCGAAGAATAAGCACAACCATGATAATCACGGATAGCCGATATCCACGAAGCAGCAGGCTTTTGAGAGTTGAGTGTGAATTCTTCATTACGGGACAGCAATGACCTGTACTGCATCAGCAACGACATTGCCTTTTGTGTTTCCCGAACGGATTGTCACATATCCCGTTTGGTCTTGATCAAAAAAGAAAAAACCCAGAGAAACAAATGTTTTGTTGATGTTCGGTTTTTTTTGTTGATTCACAATAATCGTTTTCTTGCTTTGCAGGGATTTAACAATTACTGTTGTGGTTGATGAACGATTTTCGTGAGGGGTGTAGGAAATTCTCACCTCGTATCGACCACTTTTATTTACTTTCACGGGGAATCGTACGCTTGCTTTCTTATGTCCGGGAATATAAAGATATCCACTATTAACAAAGTATTTTTGGCCAGCAGCCGAAGTCCATTTTCCGGTTATTTCTGCTGAGATATTATCGATGACAATTCCTTTTAGTTGAGATAAGGGCGTGCTTTTACCACGCATGCGGGGGATCGGTTCTCCTTCGATAACGATTTTATCTCGAACGGTCTTTCTCCTGGCTCTTCCGGGAAGTTCCAGTAATATTTTCAATTCTTCAAAATACTTCTGGTAGACTTCACGTGGCGAGCATTGATAATATTTACAAACAGAGGCTGCTTTTCCGACAACCTCCCCCATCATTCCGCAAGTTCTCATCACACGAACTGTTCCCAATGCTTCATGCGTTACGCTAATACAGCGACCAGCCATGAACAAGTTTTTAATATTCCGGGAATAGAAACATCGATAGGGAATGGGGTAACCAAAATTCTTATCCACACTCCTGTCAAACACTGCCCTGGAGATAAATGGATGATCAGGGAATTTTTTAGCGTATTGCTTTTTTGGGTAATGAAGATCAATATCCCAAGTGCTCGGAGCTGTTCCATCTGAAAAATGTTTTTTTGAGGCAATGTTTTCACGAGTCAGTATCAAATCTCCCATAAGCCGACGTGATTCTCTCGGCCCACCGATATATGCAATCCATAATAACCGAGCGTTTTTATGTTTCTCTGCACCGTCTCGGTTTTTCATGGCATTAAATGCACCATAAACTGCACGGAAATTCAAGTCGCGAACTTTTTCAAGGTCTTTTATCGGATGCTTGTCAAATCCTCCCTCCCAGAACCATTCACCGTGACCGCGTCTTGGGTAAGGGAAATCTTTCATTTCAAGATTAAGTGCCCATGTGAGTTCAGGAAAAGAATAGGCCGTTTTATCGTCTTCCCATCGCCACATGTTACTCATCCCCATATGTCCTTGCTCCTGCATGTCATAATCTGCACCAGCGAGATAACCAACGGTCCCGTGACCGGTGCAGTCAACAAATAAAGGGGCAACAAATGTTTTCTGTTTGCTGGTCCGAGTATCAAAAGCTGTCACGTTTAAAATTTGTGTTTTGTCGTTGTTGGTTTTGACAGAATAAACATGATGATTCAGGAACAGGTCAATATTCTCTTCTGCTCGTATGAGTTTTTCTTTTTTTTTATCTTCAAATTCCTCATATGTTCCGGGCGATTTTTCAGCTTGGTCAGTAAGCTCCTGTATAATTTCGCCGATATGAGGATAAAGCCCCCTGCGGATGAGTCCTTGTGCCCAGACACGAACCTCGCTACTTCCATTTCCACCCAGAACGGGACGATTCTGAATGAGTGCAACTTTGCAACCCATTCGGGCAGCAGAGACTGCAGCACCTAATCCGGAATATCCACCACCAACAACGACCAGATCATATCCTTTTTTGAGTTCCGGATGCTCAGGAAGATTCAATTGTTTTTTTCGCCATTGATTGAGGACTTTATTTGAATCAGGTGGAACATCTTGCACATTTTTGCTGAAGTAGATTGCGTCACAACGCCCTTCAAAACCGGTCAGGTCTTTAAGTTCAATTGCGATTCTCTTCTTTTCGATAATGACCTCGCCACCATAATGCCAGAACCAGTCTTCTCCTTTAGTACCAAATGTTTCTTTTAAAGGTGATTCATTAACAAGTAGTTGGAATTTTCCCGGTTGCCCTTTTACTTTCCAGTTAGCAACCCAATCTTTTGTTCTGACCCAGACATGATATTTGCCTGCTTCTTTGAATTGAACCTCTGTTTTTGCATTCCTGCAAGGATTCCCCAATCCATGTGCAAGAAGATAAGGAGAACCCATATTGTCGATGAATTGAGTATCCAGCTTCCAACTGCCATGATCTTGAAAACTTTCTGCCTCAATCAGAAGTGAACTTGCATGAAGAACATGAGATGAAAATAAAAGAAAAGTGATGACAAATGAGAATAAGTGTTTCATTATTATTGCTTTTAATAGAGTGGAAAATCAGAGCAAACCTTTGTTAATACAGTATAAAGTAGTCAGGATACATAAAAAAAGAGCAAGCTGCAAAATACAGCCTGCTCAGAATAATTAATATGATGTTTTACAATCGTTTAGATTGATATTAATAAATCAAACTGATTGTTGATGTGATACGGTTATCCATTAAATCTTTCCGTCCTGTAATTGGGATTTCGTAGGCAGCAGCACATTCAAGGTGTTTGCTGAATTTGTAGGTCGAGCCAAACGCCATCGAAGCAAAATAATTTCCAGCAACATTAGAAGCTCCGAGGTTGATTAAATCTCCACCTTCTACATTAACAGCCAGCCTGCTACCACTTTCTGTATATAAGATGCCGTTGTATTCAACGAGTGCGTATAGCTTTTCAGTGAGAGCATAGTCGAGGTGATGACTGTGATAAATTGATTCACTTTCCTGTGCACCATCAACAGGAATTCTCCATCCTGCAGTTGTAATGAAATGGAAGTTACCAAATTCTTTACCACCAGTCAGGAAGAGACTCCAGTTTCCATCTCCATTCCCCTGAAAGACCCTGCTACTACCATTGGACCATTCATAAACTGCTCCACCAGAAAGAATAAATTGATTGCAAACATCGCGAATTAAAACGTATTTGAGTCCTGTTGCAAGATCTGCCCATCCATCTTCATTGGCCAAACCATCAGCTTGCAAAGAAATATACCCATCTTTTTGAGCAATAATAGAGAGGCGATTAGAAAGTGCAATTGTTGCTTCCATTCCGTACACTTGAAAATCACCACCACCGAGAATTGATCTCTCAGGAATCATTTGATTGATAAACAGAAATCGTAATCGTGTTCGAGAACGTGGATCTTCAAAATAAACAGGATTCGAAACTGGTTCAATGAATCGATCAAACTCATGGTCACTTGTAATAAGACTACCCAGAATGGAATCAATGTTTAATAAAAACGAACCGGAGCATGATCGGCAACCACATCTACATCCGTTGTCACATCCGTTATTACAGTTTTCATTACAGGTATTAATGCATTCTGGCGAACTGTAGCTGCATTGAGTAATCGTATTTTGAACATTCTCGATATCTTGAGTATCGGATTCATTTTCCGAAACAAAAAGTACCGGAGAATCCTGGGTAAATACCAATTCTGGTGTGAGACTCAGATCATCTGCAGAGATGTCAGGCCCTATAATAACAACGGAAGAAAATATTGTTAAAAATATTATTTGTAAATTCGGTCTACACATCGTTCCATCCTTGAACATAAATATGATTGCCTGAAAAACTTCGCATGTTAACTGGATAGTCATGTCCAGTTATTACGGTTATGCTAATTTGTGAAGTTAGAGATTAATAAATGTAATCGGATATTTCCGTCACCTATTATTCTAAAAAATATTTACTTCCTGTTAGTCAAGATGGGGATACAGTACCGTTCAGGGATATCACTGATTATAAATCAAGAAGCAACGAAAAGCGAAATTCTCAACAGGAATTGCATACTAAATTACCCAATCGATAGAATCCATGAATACTACTTGATCAGATTCGTATGAATATTCGCTGACGGTACATCCATAGTGCAATGAGTAAGAGCGAGAGTAACTGAATCACTCCTATTGTTACAGGTTCAATAGATGTTCCGAATATTTGATAGATATCCTGGCCAAAGTGAGTTTGAATAGTTTTTGTAATCCAGTTCTTGGAAAGTGCATTGATGACATAAAAAGCAATGGAATTCATGCCAACAATAATTCCAGGCCATGCCCAGAATCGGAAATTAACGATATCAATTACCAGATAGAAAATTGCAAGAATCATCATGACAAGACCTGTGCTGAATAACGCCCATGAAGGAGTCCAGATTCGTTTAACAACAGGACAAATCTCAAACTCTCCCAAAGCCCAGCCAGCAGCTGTCAGCAAGATACTCCAGAAAACAAGTGATCCAAAGATTTTCCATTGACTTAAATCTTTTCGTAATATCTGGCCACACAGTAAACCTAATAGCATTGTACCTAATGAAGGAATAAAGCTAAGCGTATGATAGCCTCCGCTATTATGGGTGAATGGATTTGATCGAGGAAATAAGTTTAAGAAAAAAATATCAAAAAAATGAGCTGGATTTGTATTCTTATTCCAATGGGCAGCAAAACCTGTGAAATTATATTCCCAATCCTGACTCACGCCAGCAGAGGCGTAATCAAAATCTGCTCCGGGAAGAGGCCAAACTGCAAACAAAGTCCAATAACCAATCAAGATGAATAAAAGAGAAAGGATTTGAATCCAGAGTTTTCGATTCCATAATAGGAACAGAAATAAATATCCATATCCGATTTGTGACAGGACATCTGTAAATGTCCAATTGGTCTGGCTGCTATGGTTGGATCTTAAAAAAACACCGAGCAGGATTAATACTAGAGCTCGCTTGGCTGCATGCCGAAACATGCTTGCATAAGAATCTCCTTTTGCCTGACGAGATGCATAGGAATAAGCCATTGAAACGCCAACCATAAACATGAAGGCGGGCTGGATTAAATCCCACACAACCCATCCTTCCCACGGAACATGACTAAGCTGTTGAGAGATGAATTCAAGAGTTTCATTTTTCGGATGATTTTTATAAAGCTGCCTTAAACCCAATCCTCCGGAAGCCATTGCAATCATCGTAAAACCCCTGAACGCATCAAGGGATAGTAATCTCTGAGGTTTGGCATGTTGAAGCTGGGTAGCGGAACTCATCTGGTTCTACATTCTGTTTTTAAATTCGATTTTTCAAATAATGAGGACGTATTCATTCAAACATGCCCAATGAATAATTGCAAATAATAATGATAATCCGGTCTGATTTATAAGAGATATAGTGATCCTTGTTTAATACTAAAAAATACAGTTTAATATCTATACACACTTGAGAAGTTGCGCGAGTTAAAAAGTAAACATTTCATTATTTCTGATGTCCGTGGAATTGGACTGATTCTTGGTATCGAACTTTCAAAAAATAATGGACGTGCCTGTGACGAAGCAGAAAAGGTGATGTACGAAGCGTTATCACGTGGTCTCAGTTTTAAAATTACTATGGGGAATATCCTTCTTCTCTCCCCGCCACTCATCGTAACAAAAGAGGATATGGACAAAGCAATTCATATTCTTGATGAATCCATTTCAAATGCTGTTAAATAGAAAGAAATCTCATGAAAACAAAAGATCTATTAAAATACTCTATCGAATTTTCAAGTAACAGGTTGTTCACTCTTTTAGAAGACATGAAAGAAAATCCACTTGTCTTTCCAACTCCGAATGGCGGAAATCATCCGTTATGGGTTGTTGGTCACTTGGCATATATTGAATCATTGCTTGTTCAAAAGTATATGCTCGGCGGGGAACATCCTTTAAAAGACTGGGCTGACATGTTTGGAATTGGATCTGAACCAGTCGATGATCCTGCCAAATACCCTTCTTATGAAGAAGTTGTCAAAATCTATAAAGAGACCAATAGCAAAACCCTTGAAATACTTGATTCACTTTCAGAAGAAGATATGGATCAAGCTTCAAAAAATTGTCCGGATGGATACGAAGATTTTATTGGAACCTATTGGAAAATTCTCCTGACGGTTGGTTTGCATGCTTCATTCCATAAAGGTCAGGTTGCAGATTCAAGACGCGCATTAGGTAAAAAACCAGCGGTTATTTAATTCCATTAAAAATAGAATACATCTTGAATAACATCTTTTCGATTACGAGCACTCTCCATGAATAATACCTGTCACAAATCTATTTTTATCTTTTTTCCGGCAGTGGCGATGTCACTTGGGTGGGCATTGCGAGGCACAATTGGTGGCGGACAGATGGGAGCTTTGATTCCCGGAGCAATGGTTGCGCTCTCTTTAGCTGTTATTTTGAAAAAACAAAAGTCAGCAGCTTTCCTCGTTTTATGTGGAGCTGCAGGAATTGCGATGGGTGGTCAAATGACTTACGGGCAAACATTGGGGTTTGTCATTAAAGAAGAGACATTCTGGAAAGGTTTTTTCGCTTGCTTCACAAAAGGGGCTGCATGGGGACTTTCCGGGTCGGCTATCATTGGGATTGCTTTGATTCAGGAGAGACTATCTAAAAAACTGATTTCCCAAATGGTGCTTGTCATGGTTGCTGCTACGGTTGTCGGCTGGCATTTTATAGACAAAAATTCAACAAATATTTTTTACTTGTCGGATCCGGAAAAGCCTCGGAATGAAATCTGGTTTGGATTATTGCTAGGGGCAATATCATTGCTTGCTTATCATTACATCA
>JAJRVU010000259.1 GCA_024277145.1 Planctomycetota bacterium | reverse complement strand
TATTATTGATTTTCGAAGTGCCATACATTCGGTCTTCAAAAATGATAGGAGTCTCTTTGAAGGTGCAGCCCACTTTTCTGCAACGGTAAAGAATCTCTTCCTGGAAAGCATAACCCTTTGCGCGAATTTTAGAAAAATCAATTTCCCGCAGCTTGGTAACTCGGTAACATCGAAAACTGCCGCTGTTATCTTTTGTTTTCAAACCAAGAAAAATGCGTGCATAGCAGTTGATTCCCTGGCTCATGAAATGCCTTCGGAATCCCCATCCTTCCACTCCCCCACCTTTGATATAACGGGAACCAATTCCGACGTCAGCTTCTTCCATACATTCACGCAATGCAGAAATATAACGGGGATGGTGGCTGAAATCTGCATCCATGTTCAGGATGAAATCGTAATTCTGATCAATTCCATATTGAAAACCAGCCATGGTCGCAGTTCCCAATCCTAATTTTCCTTCACGGTGAAGAACATGGATTCTGGAATCTTTTTCGGAAAGTTCGTCAGCAAGTTTTCCGGTGCCATCGGGGGAATTATCGTCGATGACGAGAATCTCTGCATCCTCCGCAAATTGGTGAATCTCCTCAACCAGTTTGGGAAGATTTTCCAGTTCGTTGTATGTGCAAAGGGTGATCAGCAGTCTGGGTGAAGTCATTGTTTCTCTTGGCATAATATCTGGTTAAGATTTCTGGATAATTTTAAAAAACTGATATAAGAATTATTGAAGGCATCTTAGAATAAATCACAGGAGAAGTCATCCTGCAGCCTCTGAATTCAATGAACAGTCAATACAAAAAAGAATGATTGAATATTCTAGTGCATCCAATCATTTGAAAATATTTGAGAAAGAGGTTTAAATCAGATGAAAAGGTGTTGTCAAGCCGTTGGTAAATGCCTCGAAAGTTCAAACACCGGGCTTGATTAGAATTGGTCCGGACTCTTTTTTGTTGCTTTTGTCACCCTTTTTGGGAGTAGGTGTTATTTCTTTTTTCGGTTTAGGTTTGAGAAACGGGACGGGATCTTCTTTTTGAAGAGGGGTCTCTTTTTTCGATTGTTCCTTTTCAATATTCCCAGGTTCTGGAGGGAGCGGAAGAGGTTTTGAGAGAGGTTGGTCGGCAGGTTTTGGATGTTGTTGATTTGGAGTTGGAGACAATTTTTCTCGGTTTTCAGGTGGGAACTTCTGGTAATAATCTCTGAAAGGAATCAGGTGCCCTGCTTTTCCTGAAAGAATAATTGCTGCCTCAAAAAGAGATGCAGCCTGTTTTTCTGATCCACTGAAATGAAGAATAAAACCGAGAAGAAAAAGTCTTTGCGGATCCCGGATATTTTTATCAGCCCACTTTACGATTTGTTGTTTGATAACGGATAGCTCTGATTGATTTTCGGAACCAAAAATTTCGATCAGGTCCTGACCCGTAGATGGAATGGAAGGATCTAAAATGACAGCCTTCTTCAAATGGACAATTGCTTTGAGGTAATTTCGGAGACCTGCATACGCGAGACCAATATGCAAATGTGGCTTACTTTGATTCGGTGTCAAATAGATTGCATTACTATAATGATGAATTGCTTCGGAATACCGATTTTTCTTTAACGCCAGATTTCCTTTTGAAAAATACTGGAAACTTCGTGATTCCTGAGCAGTTATTGAGTTTCTGTTCCTGTTTGGTCGCTGGCTTCCTAGAGATCGCGTTTGATTCTCGAGTAATTCCTTCCATCGATTTCGGTTCTCTTTTGAAAGGTCCTGTAGCCCGTTCCGTGGGTCAGTAAACTGTTGAACTTGTGGTGGAAGAGGTGCAGAATAAAATGGTGGTGCGATCAATTGCGGGTAAAAGATTGTTCCATAGTAGGAACCGTAAAAAGGGCGATAATTACTATAGGGACTAAAATAATGTCTGCCATGATGAGGAGCATGGTGATTATAATTTTGAGAGCTTCCGTAAATTCCATTTCCGTGCCAAAGTTGGCTGTGATTGTGAGAATAGCGTGATGTTCCGAAACGGTGGTGGGAAATTCCGCTTTGTGCAGCCGATTCAGACAGGCACGCAAATTGAAAAATTACCAGAAATATGTAGAGTCCGAATTTCAGATGCATGAGAACAAACATTTCTTTGAAAGAATGAAATTACAGGGCAAAAGCAAATGATCATCTCAATGCCGATGTAAGTCCATTCTACACTCTTAGAAAATCTGAAATCAATAACTTTTTATCCGATTTTGAATTTCTTCCACAACCTTATCTGCAGGAATCCGGATTTGCTCCAAAGAGTCCCGATCCCTGATTGTTACGGTGTTATCAGAAGCGGTTTCACCATCCACTGTAATGCAGTAAGGAGTTCCAATTTCATCCTGCTGGCGGTATCTTCGGCCGATGGCTCCCTGTTGAGAGAATACTGTATTCAATCCAGCTGATTTCAGGTTCCGGTAGATTTCAGCTGCTTTTTCAGGCATTCCTTCTTTTTTAATTAAGGGGAAGACAGCTGCTTTGACAGGTGCCAGTTTCGGATGGAATTTCATTACTGTCCGAACTTGCATTTTGCCTTTGTCGTCTGGTTGCTCATCTTCATGGAAAGCTTCACAAATGAATGCAAGCGTTGCGCGGTCAGCCCCTGCAGCTGGTTCAATGACATGTGGAATAAATCTTTCACGTGACTGATCATCAAAATAAGAAAGGTCTTTTCCACTTCCACGATATTTAGGTTTGCCATCTTCTCCCTTTTCAACAACAAGTTCATCCCCATTGCGAACCAGTTTTCCTTCCTGGTGAGAACGAAGATCAAAGTCACCTCGGTGGGCAACACCTTCAAGTTCGCCATATTCTCCGGGGGGAAGAAATGGGAATGCGTATTCAAGATCAGCGGTTCCTACGGAATAGTGAGCAAGCTCTTCTTTGGCATGATCTCGCAGGATCAGGTTTTTAGAGGAAATTCCCAAATCTGTGTACCATTGATAACGTCGGTCTCTCCAGTACTGATACCATTCAAATGATTCATCCGGATGACAGAAAAATTCCATTTCCATCTGTTCAAATTCTCTGGAACGGAAAATGAAATTTCGTGGAGTGATTTCATTCCTGAAACTTTTTCCGATCTGGGCTATTCCGAAGGGAACTTTCACCCTGCTGGAATCAACAATGTTTTTGAAATTGACAAACATTCCCTGTGCAGTTTCAGGACGCAAAAAGGCTGTTCCTTCTTCTCCTGAAAGTGCGCCAATAATTGTTTTGAACATCAAATTG
>JAJRVU010000258.1 GCA_024277145.1 Planctomycetota bacterium | reverse complement strand
GAACGCCCCTGGATCCTGGAAATACGCAGTGCCTGATTGAAGAAAAAACTCACCTGTTAAGTATTGCCCCAACGGAAAATTATCAAGCTGTTTTGTTAGTTGAACAGAAAGATCGTTCCGAATTGGAAATGGAACAGGATGTGGAATTGAAATTCAAGCATATTCCAGACAAAACATTTACGGGAACCATTTCTGAGATATCAGAAAGAACCTTGGATTATGCTCCGGAATCACTTTCTAATAAGGTTGGTGGGGATCTTGCTACGATGACTGACAGTGAAGGTCGGGAAAGATTGATGACTCCTGCGTACCAGTCTATGGTTCTTGTGAAAGAAGATGCGAATTTACTGAAAACAGGAATGAGAGGACAGGCTAGATTTTCAGTTGACACAAAAACAGCTGGAGAATGGCTTTGGCTTTACTTTAGGCGGACTTTTCATTTCAGACTGTAATAATTGCCTATTTATCCCTGTTCATAAAATACATATTTTCATCCAGCATATTCATGCTTTATGAATACAATAACTGGTTTTTATTAGGATTGTCCCGGGAAACTGTTACGATTAAGCATTCCTGAATAGTTCACTTGATGCTTCAACTGGAAGCCTTTGCTTTATCTAATGAGTGCTCCTGGCGCTTAATGATATCCTTTACCAACAAGCCTGTCGATTACTTATCAGGAATTTATCGGGTGGGGTGAAATCGGGGCAGGGTAAAGTGCGAAATAATATTTTACGTGTATAATAATAAGCTAATCAAGTATGCTGATTGGCTACCATATTTTATGTATTCTAAATATACTGAATGTGTTCAAATCAATAAACCATTTTGTTTGTAGTCAAACCGTTTAACATATATGAATAGAAAGAAAATTTATGTCTGAAGATACTCCCGTCAAAGGAAATGAATCACAGGAAACTCAAAAGCAAAGAGAAGTTCATGTTGAAGATGTTACAGTAACACCGACCTATTCCAATTTCTGCAGGGTTGCAAGCACTCCTGAAGAATTAATTCTTGATATGGGTTTGAATCCTCATCCTCATGGTGCTGAAGATATTAATATTGAAATTCAGCAGAGGATTGTGATGAGTCATTTTACAGCGAAAAGGCTTTTAAGCGCATTAAGCATGGCCCTTCAAAGACACGAACAGGCATTTGGTACAGTAGAGCTTGATGTCAGGAAGCGGGTTGTTAACCAGGAAGCGAAATAGTCAGGCTGAATAGCTGAAAAGATGTGTATAAAATAGTAGAAGCGGTCGTCACGTGTTCGACCGCTTCTTACTTTTTGTTGTATTATGAAAAAGAATATTTCAATTAAGAAAATTAAAACTTAACGTTTTCTTTTCTTAGCTGCTTTCTTCTTTTTAGCAGGTTTTCTTTTAGCTGTTTTTTTCTTTACAGCTTTCTTTTTAGCTGCTTTTTTCTTAGTAGTCTTCTTTTTAGCTACTTTTCGTTTAGCAGTTTTCTTTTTAGCTGCTTTTTTCTTAGTAGCTTTTTTCTTCACTGCTTTTTTCTTAGCAGCTTTCTTCTTTACTGCTTTTTTCTTAACTGAGCGTTTTACAGCTTTTTTCTTAGCAGATTTCTTTTTAGTTGCCTTCTTTTTGGCCACTGGAATTCCTCCATAACAGAGCGAGAAATGTAGCTGCCTTGCCGCTGGCTACCGGGCGAAAATACGGCGAGGACCTGCCACAAAAATGAGTCCCTTCGAACCTCTCAACCATGAAAGGTCAGGCGCTTTATTTAAACTTTACTCAGGCAAAAATTATTGACAAAAAATTGAAATCTTTTGATCAATGACCTTGACTAAAAAAAGTAAAACACAAGGACAAACCCTAACTGCGAATGATGGTAAGCAATTACAAAAATTGTGCAAGGCAATTTTTGCATGTTTGATGCTTATTACGTCTTTGATTAAAGATGATAGCCGATTTGTCAAGCTTCATTATTACTTGGCTTTGCGTTGCGAAACTAAAACAGTTAAGTAACAACACGTTTGCGTTTAAAACATGCAGTTGTAAATAACACATTAAAAATAGTGTTATTTTATAAAAATACTTTTTTCTCTTATTCAATTTTAAAAGTTAAGCTTAGTAATGCTGTTTTGTTTTTGTAATTCACAAACGAAAAAAACGAATCGTAAATTTTTTTTGGAAAAATTATAATTTTTTTTAAATTTCTATTGATTTGAATCAATTTCAGACAAAATGTCCTTCATGTAACTCAAACTTTCTTTTGCAATTCTTTCTGCGCCGGGACTGTAATCGAATACTTCAACCGAAATCCATTTAGAATAATTTACTTCAGTGAGCGCTTTCAAAATTGGTTTGTAATCAATTTCTCCCATACCTGGTCCTAACAAATTTGTATCATTCACATGAAAATGACCTACCTGACCTGCATACTTATGAATTAATTCAGGAACTGATTCCGTTTCTGCTTCTGCACCAACGATCGCTTTGACATCCTGGTGTAATGTTAAGTTAGGTTCTCCAACCATTTTAATTAATTTGTCAGCTTCTGCGCAGGAATTAATAAAGTTTGTTTCTTTTTCCGTTAAAGGTTCCATACATATTTCCACGCCACGATCTCGGAACGCAGGTAAAGCTTTCTTGAATATTTCTGTAGCATTTTCATACGCTTGTTCTGCTGGCATTCCTTCTTCAATGTCTCGTTGAAAAGGAGAACCAAAAACCATTAACGTTCCTCCGAAGTCTGCGCAGGCATTTCCCAGTTCGATCAAATAGTTTGCAGTCGCTTCTCGTACGGCAGAATCAGACGTTGTTAAGTGAAAACCTTCTGTTTTAGCCAATAACCAGTGAAGCCCCATGATCTCTAAGCCGTGGTCTTCAGAAGTCTTACGCATCTCTTGGCGTGTCTCAGAAGAAACTTCACCAATTCGTGATGCTAATGTAAAAGGAGCCAGTTCAATTCCTGTGTATCCTGTTTTTGCTATGAATTCACATTGGCGCTTCCAATCCCAATCCACAAACATTTCCTGACAAATTGCAAACTTCATTCTGTTTCTCTTTCTCTCTAATTTTTGTTTTTCATTTAGACAAGGTTGAAATTATTTTACGTTGGTTCATTTCTCGGTCGCAATATTATTGCAAGTTCCGATTTTAAGGAATGAATTCACAATTTCGACAGTCTCCCCTTCAATTGCGATAAGGCATTCAGCGTGACTTGGAAAAAGTGATCCGATTGAAATGGTTGAACGAAATAGTTTGAAATATTCATTCTGATTATGTTCATTCATTCAGCCCACTCATACTTAAAACCTGATTGACCGGAATTATAGGAACCCCATTCCATTCCAGTAGTTCCGATTGTACCGGTTGCATCTCTCACGGCAAATGAGAAAGAGAGAAAATAAAAACAATATAGTCAATACAGGTAAGTTAAGCGTCAACGTGTGACGAAGAGAAAAGAGACGGGCAATGTTTGACAGTCCAGCTCAAACTCCTTTAGTAAAACACAAGAATATAGGAAACAATATTATGAAAAACGCACGTTGGATTGTCGTTTTTGTCGGCCTTTTAATGGCAGCAAGCGACAATCAGAAAATCGAAGCAGGATACTGTGGAGCATCCTGTTATAACTCCTGTCCATCTAGCTCATGTGAGTCTAGTGGCGACTACTGCTCTGCGAAACAAGCATGCACTACATGCTACAAAACAGTTCGAGAAACTGTTTGGGAAAAAGAAGATTACACCTGCTGCAAAACTGTTTATGATACAGTTTGCGAAAAAGTTCCCGTACAGTGTTACAAGAATGTAACCGAAACACACTACCGAGATGAGTGTTACACAGTTTGCAAGCCAGTTTATAAAACTTGCTACCGTGACTGTTCTTACACAACATGCAAGCCAGTTTACAAAACTTGCTACCGTGATTGCACATACACAACATGCAAGCCTGTTTACACAACTTGCTACCGTGATGTTTGTTACACAACATGCAAACCAGTTTACAAGACTTGCTACCGTGACTGCACATACACAACATGCAAGCCAGTTTACAAAACTTGCTACCGTGACGTTTGCTGCACAACTTACAAAACTGAAACTGAAACCTGCTACCGTGATTGCACATACACAACATGCAGACCAGTAACTGAAACTAAGTACATCGACGTATGCTGCGGCGAATGGAAAACAGTGACAGAACACATTCCTGGTCCAATTGTAGAAAAAACGATTTGCGATCCTGGTACATGGGAATACGATCCTTGCACATGCTGCTGCGTTTACAAACCAGGTTGCGCAAGAACAGTTAAAACTCAGTGCCCAGGCAGAACAATCTGCAAAAAAGTTTGGTGCCCTAAAATAGTAAAGAAAAAAGTTTGCTGCACACGATATGTTCGTGAGTGTCACACCAAGAAAGTTCCTTACACTGTATGCAGACGAGTTCCTGTAACAACAGTTAAGAAAGTTCCTTACACAACTTGCACATATGTTAAAGAGTGTCACACCAAGAAAGTTCCTTACAGAACTTGCACATATGTTCGTGAAACTCACACCAAAAAAGTTCCTTACAGAACTTGCACATACGTTAAGGAATGTCACACCAAGAAAGTTCCTTACACAACTTGCACATATGTTAAAGAGTGTCACACCAAGAAAGTTCCTTACAGAACTTGCACATACGTGAAAGAAACCTGCACACGTAAGGTTCCTTACACAACTTGCAAACGAGTATGCTACACAACTTACAAAACTGTAAAAAGATGTGTACCTCGTCAGGTGACATACACAGCAACACGATGTGTACCTAAAGTTATCTGCAAAAAAGTACCTGTCCAGGTTTGCTGCCCACAGCCTTGCTGTAACTAATTTGGGTTTCAATTCAGGACAACACTCAGGCTTAAGATCATGACGATTCTAGTAGCCTGAAAATTTTCTGATTCCTTGCTGAGGAGGGATGTGATTATGAAAATCACATCCCTCTTTTTTTGTTGCACCATCTCATGAATTCCTGTAAACTTTTCTCAATTGTGATAACATTTGATTAAAATGGGATATGATAATGCAACTGAGAAAATTAATTCGTTTATACCTGATTCTTCTGGCAAATATTCTGTTTGTCACACCATTTGCATCTGCACAGCCACCCAATGCGGGAAAGTATTCTACTGCTCAATATGAAGTCATCGAGAAACGCGATCAGGATGCACCGATGCGTGACGGTATCAAATTAAAAATTGATATCTTTCGCCCGAAAGCAGAAGGACGGTTTCCAGCAATCTTGCAAATCACACCTTATAATAAAAACGGGGGGGCAACTCGTGCACGAAAATTTGCTGCTCACGGTTTTGTGGTTGTTAATGTTGATTCGCGTGGTCGTTTTGAATCGGGGGGCGAATGGGATCCGTTCACTCCCAAACATAAAGCAGATGGCTACGATGCAGTCGAATGGGTGGCGAAACAATCGTGGTGCAATGGCAATGTCGGAATGTATGGGCTTTCGTATATGGGTTGGACGCAGTGGTGGACTGCTTCACAAACTCCCCCATCATTGAAAGCGATCGTGCCGGAAGTCGCGCCGCCCGATCATTTTTATAATTGTCCGTATCAAAATGGAATTTTAATCTGCTGGATGGTGGACTGGGCAGGCTCCATGTCGGGACGAAATCCTTACTCAAGAGGTCCCGGTGCATATGGTGGTTTCTCTGTTAATCGAGAAGAAGATTATAATAAGTTACCTTATATTAATCTGGAGAAAACCAGAAACCATTTACAGACAACTTGGTGGCGAAAATGGATTGAACAAAACACCGCGCAAGGCGAATACTGGAAAGCCATCTCTTATCAGACACCTGAAAGCTATGCAAAAATCAACGTCCCCTCATTAGCGATCACAGGCTGGTTCGATGCAGATTATCCGGGAGCACCAATGAACTATCTTGCCATGAAAAAATATGGGGGCACTCCCGCTTCTCGCCGTCCCCGAATGGTGATTGGTCCCTGGTATCACATTATCAACACACAACGAGTTGCAGCTGGTGTCGATTTTGGTGAAGAAGCAATCATTGATTGGGATGGTTACGTAATACGGTGGTTCGATTTTCATTTGAAAGGAATCAAGAATGGCGTTTTGAATGATCCTCCCGTTCATGTTTTTGTGATGGGACGAAACAAATGGCGAACTGCGAACGATTGGCCACTACCCCAAACTCAATTCACCAAATACTATTTGCATTCCGCCGGCAAAGCAAATTCTTCAAGCGGTAATGGCTCCCTCAGTACAAAGCCACCGTTGGATGAATCACCAGATAAGTATGTTTATGATCCAAAACATCCCACTCCTTCAGCTGATTTTAAAACCGGACACATCGATGGCCCTGTCGATATCAGGAAATCGGCTGAACGTTCTGACGTTTTGGTCTACGATACACCTGAATTAACCGAAGACGTGGAAATCGTCGGCCCAATCACCGCTCGTTTCTTTGCTTCGACAAGCGCACATGACACTGACTGGATGATTCGAATTGTGGATGTTTATCCAGATGGTCGCGCGCTGTTTCTAGGGGAAGGAGTCATGCGAGCACGACATCGGGATCCGGAAAAGCATGGTGCATTCAATCCCAACAAACTCAGTAAACTTGAGCCGAACCAATCCTGTGAATACACAATTGAATTTTGTCGTGCAACGGGCAACCTTTTTAAGCGTGGCCATCGTATTCGCATTGAAATCTCAAGCAGTTACTTTACGTATTATTTGAGAAATCCGAATTCAGACAACGACAACATTGGCTTGGTCACAAAATTCCAATCAGCGAACCAAACCATCTTTCACGATTCAGAAAGACCGTCACACATCGTTCTCCCCGTGATTCCCATTGGGAAATAAAACGGAGTTCTCTTCAGTAACAGTATTTAGTGTAGTGCTCTGTCGAGCTTTAAATGTCCGGTGTCAATTTCCAATAGGTACGCTCGTTGGCGTGCAGCTGAAACTGAACATCGGGACTTTTATCGGTAGTTGGACTAGTAGGGTCTGCTGTGCAGACCATTGATAATTCTATCATGCTGAAAACAAATCCTCATGCAAAGTTCGCAATGGCGTGAAGCCAGTGACGAATGGTCAACTCGTTTTTGCGGTCCAACCATAGTCTTGAAACTGGTATTCAAAAGAATTGTTTTTACACGTAACAACGCCAAAGGCTTCCGATTCGCCAAACAATCGGCCTCTCCACCATTTTCCACAGACGGCTCCCGATTGAATGTGCGTTGTGCCCATCACTTCAATTCGTTCGCGAATATGGCCATGCCCTGATAACACCAGTTGAACATTATAAGGGACAAACAGCTTTCTTAATGTCAGATAATTCGTGACAAGTCCGTAAGTTGGAACAGGTTTTTTGATGCCGACAAGGTTTTGGTCCAATGTTGATAAAAACGGGATGTGAGTGACAACAACAATCGGCTTTTTTGTTCCCGTGTTGATTAAATCATTTTTCAGCCAATCCATCTGGGCATCATCAATATGGCCAAAGTAATCAGGATTATCTTTGTTCTGCCCGATAGAATCCAGAATAATGAAATGCCAGCCTTTGTGGTCAAAGCTGCGATAAGTTTTCCCCTGACCATATCTTTCCGTGAAAATTTGTTTCCCGTAACTGGAATTGTTTTTTGAAACTTTTCCTTTGGATGACCAACCGACAACATCATGGTTTCCAATAGTGTGATAAACATCCAATTCAAAATCTTTTGAACATTTATCAAAGATATCAAATTCCGTTTTTGCACGGCCTAGATCAGTATGTAATGCATCCATTATCAGATCACCACCGGTAATCGCAAAATCAGGGCGTGGGTTGAGAGCGTTGATTTTCGCAATACATTTTCGATACCCTTCTGCTGCGCTGAGTTCCGGCTGGACATGGATATCTGTTAAATGCACAAATCGGAAAGGCATTTTAGTTTGTTCAGAAGATTTGATAATGTTTTGTGGACATAAAGATAACGCAGCTGCAGCCGTAACACTCGATTTTAAAAAAGTCCTGCGATCTGAAGTGGGGTTAGAAGTCATACGGAAATAGCTTTCAGATGAATTTCATAATGGATGTTGTTTTGATCCATTCATGCTACAGGAATTCAAGAGCAAATTCCAGAATTCATCCTCTATTCTCGTCTCAACTTGTTTTAATCATCAAACAAAAGCAACCTGAGTTCAAGTTTCCTCTCCGCACGAATTAATCTTTTTTGAACATCTCAGGAGACAATTTTATTGTTCCTAAATCATTTTTCCCCGTCTTGATATCGAAAGTAAATCGCCCATTCTTCCAGTTTGTTAATCTTCCTGCTTTTTCATGCCAGGTTTGAAATTTCCATTTTCCGGGAGGCAAGTCAGGAATACTCCATTTTCCGTCAGCATCTGAGATCGCAAAATACGAGTTATCACGAACCAGGATTATTCCACTCGCCCAATATTGAAGATCAGACCGGAATTGAATCGGTATGTATTCCGATTTTCTAAATGTAAATTGCCAGTCCGTTTTTGGGTTTATTAGCCTGTTATCTGCACCGTTTCTATGCGGATAAGTATGAAAATTGAACGCAAAGTTGTCACAATTTTCAACGATGAGTGTTTGATTCACCCTGATTCCGAGAATTCGTGGTATAAACTGGCCATTTTTGAATTGCAATTTAACGGGTGGAATTGTCCCTGTTTTTAATGCTGGTGGTGGAATATTCTTACTCCGAACAAAAATAAATACGTTTGCAATTCCTCCGTGTTTATTTACCAATAGTGATTCATCATCAGTATTCGGTCGAATCCCCTGTCGCAAATAACTTCTATAATACGATGATGCAACACCAGATCTTCTGACGGTCTTAGGATCACTCCTCAAAGGCTCATCAAGAGTAATTTTATGGAACCTGCCTATAGGTTTCACTTCAGGGGGTTCGCCATCATAAAGAAACCGCCCATTAAAAGTACCAAGCTTTGACTTTTCTTCCTCAGCTGCCTCATTGGTCTGTGAATAAAGCGTTGATGCACTCATTACAAAAAAAACACCACTAAGAATTAAATATAATCTCATGACGCGTTTTCCTTTGTTTGAATGATCATTCAGCATCAACCTCTCAATTATTCCGCTTCAGTGACCTCCACTTTGATTTCGTCGGAATTTCCTTTCAGTTCCGGTGCATACATCGCAAATGCTTTCACAGGTAAAGCAGAGAACTTGCCGGGAACTTCTGCTCGCAAGCGGTATTTCACGCTATGCTTACCCCGATTCAACCGTCGAACAAAGAATTCGACACGGTTATCACGGAATTCCATGTAAGCTCCCAATGAATTATTGCCGTACCCGCTTCTCAGATCGACTGCTTCAAACCCAGCTGCCTTCCAGTCTTCAAAGACGAGATACTCATAATCATTTTTGCTGTCGATCTCCAATTCAATTTCAATCAGGTCACCACTTTTCACAGAATCGCCACTGGTAATTTCCTCCCTGCGATATTTTTCGATCTTCTGGTTCACAACCTGTCCACGAGATCCGGAAACAGCAGCGGTACTCTCTTTGCGAATCAATCGATAATATTTACGATTCACTTTCAATTCGAGACCAGCTTTTGTGATCATATCTTCCTTCGTGAAGTTGGTCATGTAAGCATTATAATATAGTGGACCGGTTCCAGTTTTCCTGATTTCAACCTGGTGTGCTCCTGTGGTCAATTCATCACCTTCCAGAACCAGTTTGTTATCATAGGTGAAGAAGTTATCCGCATTGATTTTCACTTCTTTCATTTTCTTGCCATCAATCCAGATTTCCAGATTCAAATCAGGCTCTGATTCTCCACTTGCTTTCAGGTACTCTGCAATCGCTTCAATTGCGGTGGCTGTATCACGAGTGCTGGACCAGTACGTTGCATGTTTACGATTGTTCAGCAGGTACTTCACCAATCGGGAAGCAACTTTTCCTTTTGGGTCAGTTTTCACAAGCAGCTTGAGGTAATAGGAATTCGCTTCCACTTCACTGTTGTACCAGAACCACCAGTAGTTGTCCGGCGTTTTCAGGTAAGCAGTTTGATTCTCTTCATCCTGAACAACAAATTGCTCTATATTTTCAAGAATTGTCGCAAGCATTTCTTTTTCATTCAATTCATATAAAGCCAACCCGAACATCGCTTTTGCATAAACAGATAATTTTACACGATCACGCATCAGGAATCGTTGCATTTCCTTGTTCTGTTTTTTGGCATCGGTCAGCACCATATAAACGAATGCATCCAGATTACTCGCCTGAGTTCGGTAACGTTTTCGATTTGCATTCCGTTCTGCTTTGGATTGTTTCTTTCGTTCCTCACCATTTTGAAGCAATTCAACTTGCCTCTTCTGATATTTTTCCAGCCATTGAACTCCACGAGGAAGCAATCCATCAACTAATGCAATCCCGGACCTTTCCGCTTGTTGAAGCCCATGCACAACAATCGCCGTCGTATCAGGATAGGAATGTTCATTCCAGCCGGAGAACCAACCCCAGCCACCGTCAGAAAGTTGCATGGAAGTCAGTTCACGAATATTGATTTTTGCCAATTTCAGAACTTCTTCTTCATCAAATACCGGATTTCGCTTAAATCGTTTCCAGCCTTTGGCTCTTTCTTTATCATCTCCAATTTCCTGCGAATTCAGATTCGTTTGCTTCTTGGCAATCGCTTTCAAGTCAAGCTTCATTCGTTTAAGAATATCCAGTGTGATCACTGTCGGGACAAATCTGCAAATGACAGAATCAGTCGTTTTATATGGTGCATCCACTAAATAAGGAAGTGCATCGACCATTGCCCCCGCTAGAGAAGGAGAGTATCGAATTTCCAGCCGTGATCTTCTTTCATCTCGTTCTTCTGGAACCGTTACTGTAAACTGGGAATTGGTCATATCAGGACGAATCACCCCCGTGTAGCTTTCCATTTTCAGGAAGCCGTGCACTTGAACCGGGAAATCCATTTCAACCGCGTCCGATTCCGTATCAGTGAGTGCTTTCATGCGAACGATTGCTTTCCCTGCATCAATCGCTTTGACTCGCCAGTTAATTCGTGCTTCGCCATTCGCTTCAATGGTCACAATTTTTTCTATGGATTCCATATTTTCAAGCACGTCTCCTTCCAATTCCAGAACAACACGAACCTCTTTTTTATCATCCAGATAATTATGCACAATCGCTGAAAGAACGACTTCATCTTTTTCCGTGAAGAACCGAGGAGCCTGTAACCGAACGAGCAATTTTTTCGTCGTGACAACTTCCGCTTCTCCCTGTCCGACGCGCGTACCTTGCCCCATAGTCCATGTTCGGATCTTCCACGTGGTGAGATTCTCAGGCATGGTTATGGGCACAGAAATCAGTCCATTAGAATCAGGGGTAATATGCGCAATCCAAAGCGCGGTATCTGCAAAACTTTTTCGGATCGAAGGCTGAACTTCATTATTACCGCTTTCATCATCTCCTAAAGCTTCGCTGCTTTCAGCAATCCCTCCACCAAGAGAACCGCCTTTTTTCGATTTCATCATCATCGGTGCAGCCGCAGGATAAGCATTATAACTGGGGTAACTGTTGGAGCGACCGTAGTGGCGCCTTCTTCCGAAGCCTCCGCCACCATTCTCATGGAATGGCATGTAGAATTGGTAACGATGACCATAAGATCTTTCCACCATCAAGTGGCCGAAGATTCCAATGAAAGACATCCCGATCTCTCTTTTCGCAAGGAGATTATAAAAATTCCGATTCAGATTTGTTGTTTGCCTTGGATTATGGTGTCGTTTCCATTTCCAGAAGAACGCCCGGATTTCAGAAATGTTTGTCCCGCCGGAAATGTATTCCACACTTTTATCATAAACAGAAATCACAGTGGAACCGAAGAAAGGTTTTCCTTCGTGATCGGTCAGTTTCAATTGAATCGTACCTTTTTGCCCCGGCTTGTATTCTTTTTCTGAGGGAACAACTTCAACATTAACGACTCGTTTTTCAGGAGGAACAACAACCTGTTTCACAACCGAATGCAATTTTCCGTTCGAAATCGTCATCCCTTCGATAAAGAAGTTAGGCATGTCACTTTTCACAATGCCTAAATTATAAACCGTGCTTTTTCCATCAAGACGTAAAACGACAGGTTCAGAATAAACGCCATTCACTGGCCTTACAAATATCAGGACTGTGCTTCCTGCCTGATTGGTGTTGACCATTAACCGGACCTTGTCCCCCGGCTTGTATTCTTTTTTATCCAGAATTAATTCCAGATCATTAAACTGGTAACCCTTGCCATCAAAATCGGTTCCCGCAACATGAATCAGGTATCCCCCTTCCATCGTTTCACCCTCTTTACTGGTGAGTTCATAGGAGATTCGATACTGTCCCGCAGATTTCGCAATCATTTTAGCTGATGCCCGACCTTCTTCATCGGTATTCAATATTTCTGTATAGACTTCATTTTCCGTTGGTTTGCCTTCTTCGTCATACGAAATTTGAAACAACGATAATTTCCCTTTGCCCTGAACCGGTTTCTGATCCAGCGTTTGTGCGTTGAAGGAAGCGTTGATTGTCTGACCGGATCGATAATGTCCTTTATCTGTCCAGGCAAAAACTTTAAAAGGCTTTCTTGCAACAAGAACTTTCCCCGTTCCCACAATTGTTCTGCGAGATTGATCAACCACTTCAGCTACAATTTTGTATTGATGATCAGAATCGCCGTGCAGTTCTTTCGCTATTGAAGTATCAATTTTTATTGTAACTGTTCCATCTTCGTTGATGGGAACTGTTTTTTCGAGAACAATTTCAGGGGGATCGTTACTTTGAGGGTACCACCACGGGTAAGGGCTGAAACATCCCCAGGTTCTCCATGTTGGGTACCAATTATAATCAGAAGCAAACCACCAGTAACCTCGTCCGTAAAGCCAATCCCATCTTCCAGCGGGATACCAGTTACTGCTGTATTTCGTTCGTGTCACTTTATAATGAACTTTCGCATTGGTCACCGGTGCACCAAAATAATATTTAGCCTGAATTTTGGCTTCAATGGTGTCCCCCAGTTTTGCAGGTTTTTTAGGCGCTTCCACCGTTACTTCGTATTCCGGTTTTTTATATTCTTCCACCCGGAACGTTGTGGAACCACTCAGGCTTCTCCCTTTATTAATGGTAATGGAATATTGACCTAATGTGCCATCTTTCGGGATTTCATATTCACCCTGCAATCCTCCAAATTCATCTGTCCGCATTTTTGTCTCACGGATTTTTTCTCCTTTAGGATCACGGATAACAATTTTAAATATTTTTTTTGCAAATTTAGATCCTTCCTTATCATATCCCACATTTCTGACCCAGAATTTGTATTTCACTGTTTGGGTAGGACGATAAACCGGACGATCTGTTAGCGGGTAAATTTTGACTTGGTCATATTTCGAACGGTTTCTATTTTGATACCAGAGACCACTAAAGCCCCAATGAGCAAATCGACCGTTCTTATCCTTTGCAATGACTAACCACTGGTATTTCGCATTTGCCAATTCAGAAGAAATGACAGTGATGCCATCTGCATTCGTTTTCTCTGCAAATCGACTTGTCTTAATATAACGCTGATTTCGGTCAATGCGCACTTGTCTATAGCCGAAGAAATTAAGTTGAATTCCTTCAATCGGTTTTCCGGTGACTGAGTCAGAAACAAAAAAGAGTTGTTTATTATCCAGATTCTTTTCAACAATTGCAGTGTCGTTCAACCAGATGACAATCCTGCTCCTGTTTCCATTCGGAAGTTTTGCAGAAAGAAGATAAGCCCCTGCTTTTTTAAGTGGAGTTTTAATGGTGATTCGGGAATCGAAATGATCTTTCTTCGGCTTTAACTCTTCTTTCCATGAAGCAACCCGTTCACCCAGGTACTGCTTTTCATTTTCATAAACCAATCGGCGTCCAATATCAGAGATATTCGTCTTATCCCAAGTGATTTTTCTTGGATTGGAACGGAGATAATTCATAACATCGGTAAGGAGTTTTTCCACTTTGATTTCATATGCTTCGAGTTGAACTTCATTTGCATTGCGAAAGCGAAACTCAACAGAGGCACTCTTGCCGGAAGGTTGAAGTTTGACCGTTTCAAACTGACCCCAGTTTTTAATAATCTGATCCAACCGTTTTTGATAACTTTTATTCGGACCCTCTCCTTCAACTTTGATATATCGTTTCCAGTATTCTGCAGCTTTGGGAAATTGCCTTCGGTTTTCATAAACTTGTGCCAATGCCAATAATGAATTTTTTGCATAGGTTTGATTATCTGACTTAGTCAGGTTCTGGTAAATTTTGATGAAGTTGAATTCATCAGGAAGGGTAATTCGTTTGATACCAGTCGCCAGCTTACAAAGAGTTTCCGTGTCTTTTAAAGTATGAACTTCGTAGGGGCTACCTTCAGAATTTTTATTATCCGTTTGCAATTTTCTGAAGACGGAACCATAATTTTTTAAGGTTGTGACGCTGAATTGATTTTTAAGAAATTCTGCAAAATTGTAATCCGTTTTTGCATTTGCTTCCGGGTTATATTTTACCTGCTGGCTTAATAACCATCGCCAGCGTTCTCCATCATTGACCGCTTTTTCAAAAGATTCAGGAACGGAATAGAAAACCGGTTTTCCTTCTTTATCCACGGGGGCTCCATCGGAAGTACCATAGCTTCGATAGTAGTTGTAACCACGTTCATAATCGGGAATGGTTTTTAGATCAGTCAGAATCTGAAACCGCCAGGCGTTTTGCCACAATCTTCCTTCCTTTATTGCATTCGCATAATCATCGTAAAATATGGAAACATGGTATTGATTTGTTCCCTGCGGAATGAGTGATTCCGCCTTTGCAAAAAGTTGCAAGCCACGGACTCGGTCCCTGTTAGCAGCAGAAGCATTTTCCGCTCTCCCTCTGCGATTTCCTCGGATAAATTTTCCAGCGACAATTGACCCATAATGGTTACCGTTGAACAAAGACTTTGCAGCGGCTTGAAGGAATCGCCAATTCTTTGCATGTTTCTCAATCGCTTCATCTCGAATGGAATCTATTTCTGCGTACCGCCCCAGTTTTTGTAAACATACGGTGATTCTATTAAAGGCCTTTGAAAGCAATTTTCCATCTGGTTCATCCGATTTCAGAATCTTCAGGTAACCTTCAAGGGCATCCTTGAAATTCCCTTTTTTCTGCACCTCTTCAAATTTCTGGTACTGTTCCAAAGATGATAGTTGATTCGCTGATAAAAAATAACCAGCAGACAAAACAAGCACGATCGTTAAAACCAGTTTTCGAAGTTTCATGATTTTCTCAATCCTCAAAGGACTATCCAGGAGTTTATTTTATTGAAATATAATGGATCTGTTTTTTATGATCTGTAAGTAGATATCACTGTCGACCAGTACAATAGGAAAGGGGTTTTCCTGTTCCAAGACTGATCCCCGTGAATTCCTGAAATATTACGGAGACTGGACTGATGATGCATACCTCGATCTACACAGTTTGATATCGATGGACGTATAATAGTTCCGATTGTTTCCATTATTTTCCTGAAAAACAGAGATTACTTCCAATATTCCCGTAAAGATTGGTTTTTTAAGAGGATTCCTGCTTTCGATGTAAGCTTCTTGTAAAAAAAGTGCCATAATGAATCCTGTTAAGTAGATCCGTATGTATTACAGAAAATTTCTCAAACAAGATATTAGTGTAATTTTACAACGATGACCGAAAATCAAATTATTGGAATAATAGTCACGCTCACGGGCTATTTTGCGACATTGTATCTGATCCGATGGGTTTTGCTTCTTAAAAAAAGGCAACCTGTTTCCACTGTTGCATGGATTCTCACAATTGTATTCATCCCGTTTTTGGGAAGTCTTCTTTTCCTCATTTTTGGAATTAATCGGGTCGAACGGAGAGCTGCATTAAAGCAGGAAGCCACGCTCGAAATTCAGGAAGAACTTCCCACGATTGATGATGCTCATCTGGCTAAAGAAGAGGATTTTAAGCTCGAACAGAAACAATTAATCCGGGTTGCAAATGAAGTTTCTGATACCAAGCCGACGATTGGAAACCAGATCGAAATATTAACCGACACCAATAAAACATTAGGATTAATAGAGCAAGCCATTCTTTCAGCCAAAGAAACCATTCATCTCGAATATTATATCTGGCAGCCAGATAAAACCGGCACCCGGCTTCGAGACATGTTAGTTGAAAAAGCAAAGGAAGGGGTGGAAATTCGGTTCCTGTATGATGGGATCGGTTCACTCAGGTTAAGCAGGCAATTTCTGAAAGTGATGATTGATGCTGGTATTCAGGTTTACCCATTTTTGCCCGGAACTAATTTTGGCTACCGCTGGTCTATTAATTTAAGAAGTCATCGTAAAATTGTTGTTGTCGATGGAAAAACCGGGTTTACCGGGGGAATGAATATTGGCGATGAATACATCGGCAAAAACCCGAAGCTCGGATATTGGCGAGACACTCATTTAAAAATTACAGGTCCAGCCGTACATCAGCTTCAACAGATTTTTCTGGAAGACTGGTACTGTGCATCAGACGAAATGCTTCTCTCAAAAGAACATTTTCCAAACCCGGAAATTACAGGAAACTCGTCCGCACAAATCATTGGTTCAGGACCAGTTGGCGATCATCGCGCTTTTGATTCAATCATGTTTGCTGCAATTAATGAAGCAAAAGAATCAATCCATCTTGCAACATCTTATTTTGTTCCTCCAATTAATCTCGCTTGTGCCCTGGAAACAGCAGCCATGAGAGGAGTGAAAGTCCGCTTGTTGCTAGCTGGGAATTCTGCTCATAAAATTACAACCTGGGCAGGGCGGTCCTATTTTGAAGATTTGTTAAAAGCAGGAGTCGAAATCTATGAATATCAACGTGGATTATTGCATTCTAAAACTTTGACTGTGGATGGTCATTGGTCTTTGATAGGCAGTCCGAATTTTGATGCTCGAAGTCTCATCCTGAATTTTGAAGTTGGAGTTGTCATGTATGATGAAGAAATCGCGCAACAAATTGAAGGACATTTCCGGGATGACCTCCGCTTTGGAAAAGCGATTCACCTCAAAAACTGGCAAAGTCGACCTGTGAGAAAAGCTTTACTTGAAAATATCTGCAGAATATTTTCGCCGATCCTGTAATGAATTAGCTGAATACGGGCATTTATTGATTGTTGTCTGCTTCCTATGAATTTAACAGCCTCTTTCCGAGACCGGAATGGAGTGGTATAATGGTGGATCAATTGATTTTTAGACTGGAATCAGGAATTTAAGAGAACCTTATGTCTTCTTCTGACGAATTAAATTCAGACAATCTTAAAACCAGAATTACGGGTGCCTCCGGAAGTTCGCCTAATGATTTTTGTCCCATGAAGGGAATGCAGGGAAAAACGTCCGTCAATTTTCTGTTAGAAAATAACCGGCTTCTTCAACAACGACTCATGATGGCTGCATTGATCTTGTTTGGAGGGTTCTCCGCATTTCTTGCCAGGGAAATCCTTTTGAAAATCCGGTTTGACAGCCATAACCATGACCTGTTCCTCCCTCATATTGTTGCCACGATTATTTTAGGTCTTTTCGCAGGAACTCTTTATTATTTTAAATCGCTGGATGCTCTGAAACTACGGTTACTGGAATATGGTATTTTTGGTGTCACGTCATTTTACTTTGTCTTCATGTATTACAATAGCGCCTGTGATTGCACAATACAAGCTTCCGATTTTGGTAAATCTCCCCATGCATTCCCATCACAAGCGGTTCTTCCGTGGATGATATTGATGTCGGTTTATAGTGCATTTATTCCGAATACCTGCAAACGCTCCATGTGGGTCATCACCATGTTCTTTCTGCTTCCATTATTAACAGCAGCAATGGCAGCCCGACAACAACCAGATATCGCAACAGTCCTTTATTCTGGCGGTCTTTCGACAATGGTCATCTGGCTCTCAATCTCTGCAAGTATTTCCATTTTTGGAATTCATCGGCTCGGCGCATTACGAAGAGAAGCGTACGATGCAAAAAAACTGGGCGCCTATACTTTGAAACATAAAATTGGCGCAGGAGGAATGGGAGATGTCTTTCTGGCAGAGCACCAGTTATTGAAACGTCCTTGTGCCATTAAACTGATTAAACCGGAAAAGGCAGGAGACGTGCAGGCTCTTTCCCGTTTTGAAGTTGAAGTGCAGGCGACTGCTCATTTAACACATCCCAATACCATCGAAATTTATGATTACGGAAACACTGAAGACCAAACTTTTTATTATGTCATGGAATTTCTTCCCGGCATGAATCTTTTTGATCTGGTTGAGCACTTCGGACCATTAAGTCCTGACAGGACTATTTACCTTCTCAAACAGGCTTGTGATGCACTTCATGAAGCACATCACGCAGGCTTAATTCATCGGGACATCAAACCGGGCAATATCTTTTCTTCTGAAAGAGGAGGCCGATTTGATTTTGTCAAACTGCTCGATTTTGGGTTGGTGAAATCCACTCTCACGGAAGAAAAATCTGCTAAAATTACGCACGAAGGAACAATCGTCGGTTCACCACTT
>JAJRVU010000012.1 GCA_024277145.1 Planctomycetota bacterium | reverse complement strand
TTGGTCATGGGTGGTATTGGTTGGGGTGAAGTAGGTATCCCCTGCACTTGATACAACAGGGCAGTCTTCAATCCACTGAAACTAAATTCGAGGCGATCTTCTTTCAAAAATGTTCTCGGAAACTTAAAGGCATGAGGATTTCCTGTTTCTGCAATTTTTCCTATCGCAGGACCTCCAGGGTAGGGGAGTCCTAAAATCTTTGCCACTTTATCGAAGGCTTCTCCTGCTGCATCATCGATGGTGGCACCGAGCAATTCAAACTGAATGGGACTTTGGCAATCATACAAATTGGTATGCCCTCCACTGATCACAAAACCAATTGTCGGGAAGATGTCATGCTTCACCCCAAACTGACATGCAAAAATATGGGCTTCGATATGATTGACAGTCACTAGTGGAATGTCCAACACAGCAGCCAATGTTTTTGCAGCAGTTAAGCCAACCAGTAACGAACCGACTAAACCAGGTTCTGTTGCCACCGCAATGGCAGAGAGGTCTTGCAATTTGACTCCTGCGGTGGTGAGTGCTTCATCAATGATGGGGAGAATCCGTTCCACATGTGCCCGTGATGCAATCTCAGGGACAACACCTCCAAACCGTTCATGTAATTCAATTTGAGATGCAACCACATTTGAATGAACATATAATTGATCATCAATCACAGCGGCAGCTGTTTCATCACAGGATGACTCAATAGCTAACAAATATTTCACAGTTGGCTTTCAACAGATGTGCTTTATCTTAACCCGACGAGTGAGCGAGGTAGAGTGATATCAATTCTTCAGAAACAGGTTGAATAATGTGTAATGTAGATCACTTTTGGTCAATTCCAAAATCGATCTAACAACTACACCTCCCAACCTCGCATACGCATCGGGTTAGGATTTATTCTCTGCAATAAGCCGCGTTGTCTATGCAGAGCGCTTTTGCGTCAGGCGATTGATGATATCTGCACGTGTCTTCAATTTTTGCAGAGGTGAATTTTTCATAACTGCAGCTTTCTGGGTTGCTTTTTTCCTTGTAGGAACAACTTGAGCAGCAGCTTTTTTTACGTTGAGTTGTTGAAGCAAGTATTCTCGTGCTTTTTCAACATGCTTATCTTTGAAGCCTGTCTTTGGTGGTGTTTTTTTTCCGACGATATCTTTCTCTCTGCGGTAGATTAAGTATTTTTTCCATTCGTCAAGTGTGAATGGTATTTTGAATCCTTTGTTTGGCATCACACCCCATTCATCTGTCTTTTTTGCTTTAGGGAATCGATGAATGTTCTTTCCACTGGGACGATGATAACTGGCAGTTGTCAATTTAAGGGCACTACTACCTCCTTCCAGTTCAATGACATTTTGCACAGAACCTTTTCCCCAAGAGCGTTCACCAATCACTACTGCTCGTTTATGATCTTGCAAGCAGGCAGAAACAATCTCGCTGGCAGAGGCGCTGTAATGGTTGACTAAAACTGTCATGGGAAATTGTGGAAGTGTCCCTGTCTCTTTTGCATTCCATGTTCGTTCCGGTGTGTTACGACCTTTGGTACTCACGATTTTCCCTTTAGGAATGAACATGTCTGAAATGGTAATTGCTTGAGAAAGTAATCCACCAGGATTAAAGCGAAGATCAAGAATCAAACCTTTCATTTTTTCTTTTTGTAAAACTTTGATTGCTTTTTGAAGTTCTTCTGCTGTGTGTCTGCTGAAGTGAGTCAAACGAATGTAGCCAATTTTATTTTTTTCATCAACAAAATAATTCCACTTTGCATCATCGTTATAGTGATCGCCTAAAACTGTTGAAACGCGAATGATTTCACGAACAAGTCGAATGGTGTGAATTTTTTCTTCACCAACATGACGTACTCCAAGATTCACTACACCACCTGCTTTTCCCTTGATCATTTTAATTGCATCATCAATTGTAAAGCCGACAGCAGATTTCCCTTCAATTTCCATAATGACATCTCCCGCAAGAACTCCACCTTTGTAAGCAGGCGTTCCCGGCATCGGAGAAGTCACAACCAACAGACGTGTTTTGGGATCAACTTGTACTTGAATACCAATTCCACCAAACTCTTGTTCCACAGATTGATTAAACCGTGCTAATTCTTTGGGACTGATATAAGAAGAATACCGATCCAGCTTTAATAGCATTCCTGCAATGGCTGCTTCCATCAGTTCACGACGATCGACTTCTTTCACGTAATTGCGTTCAATTTGCTCAAAGGTATCTGCAAAGACTTTCATCATTTGATAATATTCTTCTGGTGTTGCCTTTTTGACTTCTTTTTTATCTTGTGCAAACAAGGTTGCAGAAGCGAAAGTGACACCAAATAATATCAGATGACTTAAAATCAGTATCCAATTGAGACGATTGTTAGATTTCAAACGCATTCGGTTTCCCCCGCGATCATATTTGTATAGAGACTGTTAATTTTGTATAACTCTCATTCTATGCGATTCGACAGGTTGCTGCAAGATGCAGAGAACGCTTTTTAGATACCGTGAATGAACAGGCAACGTATATTAAATAAGGTTTAAACCAAACAGGAATTAGCATGGCTGCAAAAATTGACATTTTATTAGCACCTGCAGGCAGTGGAAAGACCGATTTTCTACTTTCAGAGTATCGGGCTGCTCATCTGTCTGCTGCCAAACAACAACAATTAACCAGCATACTTTGGCTGACTCCAACTCGTCGCAGCCAGCAATTTATTATTGATTCACTGCTGGATGATACATTGCCTGTCTGTTTTGCACCCAATGTTTTTACATTTGAACAGTTTGCTGAAGAAATTTTACGAAG
>JAJRVU010000257.1 GCA_024277145.1 Planctomycetota bacterium | reverse complement strand
CAAAATGGATTCTCAGGAAAGCACATCAGCCTATCAAGTTGATCTCTCGCTTTATAGCGGGCCACTCGACTTGTTAATTTATCTTGTTCGACGAAACGAACTGGACTTGATGGACTTACCGATTTCAACAATCACCGCACAATTTCTGGAATACATTGAAATCCTCCAGGAGATCAATTTTGATGAAGTTGGCGACTTCCTTGTGATGGCCAGCACCCTGATTGAAATTAAAAGTAGAGAAGTCCTTCCACAACCGGAAGAGGAAACTGTTCCCGAAGATGAGGACGAAGAATTTCACAGCAACCTGATTGAACATCTGGTCCAGTACAAAAAATTTAAAGATGCTGCCAACTCCCTTGAAACACAAGCAGCCCAGTGGCAGGAACGGTATCCTCGTTTAAGCAACGACCGTCCAAAATCAGGAAAAGATCCCTCTGCAGATTACATTAAAGAAGTCGAACTTTGGGATTTGGTCAGCGCTTTGAATCGAATTCTCAAAACAACAGAAGCAAGTGGCGTTGCAAATATTAAATACGACGATACACCCATTTCTGTTTATATTGAACGGATTGGTGCGCAAGTCAGAAAAGAAGGGCGACTCAGTTTCAGTTCTTTCTTCGAAGGAACTAATTTTCGGTCAAAAATTGTCAGTATTTTCATGGCAATCCTGGAATTACTCAGGCACCACCAATTCCGGGCAGAACAGCCCAAAGAGTATGGCGAAATCTGGATCATGCCCCCGCTTAAAAATTCAGAAAACGCAATTCAAGCTGAAAGCGTAGACAATTCCCTGAATTCCGATCAGCTTGAAAAGGAAATGACTCGGCAGATTCAACCAAAACTACACGAATCCTCGGAAATCCCATCCGACGATGAGTTGCCTGAGTAAACTAATCGGATAGAATGTCTCATAAGTGGTTCTCAGTATTCAAATGCCTGATTTAAAGGCAATTCGATATTAGAAGCCGTCTCTCTGATTCCCTGTTCTCTCTTCAAGATTTCCTGAACTGTCAATAATATTATGCCTGAATTTGAACTTGTCAGCGATTTTCAACCTGCAGGCGATCAGCCGAAAGCCATCCAAAAACTGATCAAGGGGTTAGAGGAAGATAAAAGGAATCAAGTTCTTCTCGGCGTCACCGGCTCGGGAAAAACTTTCACGATGGCCAACGTGATTGCCAATTTTGACCGCCCAACACTCATCCTTTCTCACAACAAAACATTAGCTGCACAGCTTTATGCGGAATTCAGAGATTTTTTCCCCAACAATGCTGTCTCTTATTTTGTCAGTTATTATGATTACTACCAACCGGAAGCCTACATTCCTCAGCGTGATATTTATATCGAAAAAGATGCATCCATTAATGAAGAAATTGATCGTCTCAGACTGCAAACAACCAGTTCCCTCGTCAGTCGAAGAGATGTGATCGTTATCGCCAGCGTCAGTTGCATTTATGGATTAGGTTCACCAAAAGATTATCTGGAAATGATGATCCCCCTGACAGTTGGCAAAGAATTTGATCGGGATGACCTGCTGACTCAACTGGTCGATATTCATTATGAAAGAAATGACATCGAATTATCTCGTGGAAAATTTCGTGTTCGCGGTGATGTTATTGAATGCTGGCCTGCGTATGAAGAATTTGCGTATCGCATTGAACTTTGGGGAGAAGAAGTTGAAAAACTCTGCATCATCAATCCACTCACAGGTGAAGAATCAAAAGCACTCAAAGAAATTTATGTTTATCCTGCAAAGCACTTTGTTCTTCCACAGGAAAGAATTGATTCCGCTATTGTTGATATTGAAAAAGAACTGAATGATCAACTCGAAGTTTTTCGGAAGGAAGGAAAACTGCTTGAAGCGCAAAGGCTCGCTGCGAGAACACGATTCGATATTGAAATGATGAAAGAAGCTGGTTTTTGCCCCGGAATTGAAAACTACAGTCGGGCCCTTGCTGGCAGAAAACCCGGTTCGCATCCTTCCACGCTGTTTGATTTCTTCCCGGATGATTTCCTGCTTTTTGTGGATGAATCTCATGCAACAATTCCACAAGTTCGCGGAATGTATGCAGGCGATCAGTCTCGCAAAACGACATTAGTGAATCATGGGTTTCGAATTCCGATGGCATTGGACAACAGACCTTTGCAATTTGATGAATGGAATAACAAAAGAGGCAACACAATTTTTGTTTCTGCAACTCCCGCTGATTGGGAACTGGAACAGTCAGAAGGAGAAATTGTTGAGCAGGTTATTCGTCCAACCGGGTTGATTGATCCTCAAATTCACGTTGTTCCCGCACGTGGACAAGTCCCTCACCTGATGGAACGAATCAGGGAACGGGCAGAAAGAAAAGAACGTGTTCTTGTAACTACACTGACAAAAAAATCATCAGAAAACCTGACAAGCTATATGACGGAAGAAGGGATTCGATGCCAATGGCTGCATTCGGAATTAAATGCCATTGAACGTGTGGAAATACTTCAGGAATTGCGGGAACATAAATTTGATGCCCTTATCGGCGTGAATTTACTCAGGGAAGGGCTCGATCTTCCAGAGGTTTCATTAGTTACCATTATGGATGCAGACAAAGAAGGCTTTTTGAGGAGTGAAACCAGCCTGATTCAAACCATTGGGCGGGCAGCCAGAAACGTCAATGCAGAAGTTTACCTTTATGCAGATAAAATCACCAACAGTATGCAACGAGCCATCGACGAAACAAACCGCAGGCGAGAATTACAGATTGTCTATAACAAAGAACATGGAATTACTCCGCAAACAATTAAAAAGGCAATTCGAAAAGGAATTGTGGGAGAACTCGCAGCGCAAAACATTGTCAAGAAAGCTTCCGGGACCAAAAATGAAACGGTTTATATTACTCAGGAATACATCAAGGAACTTGAAGAGGAAATGCTTTCTGCTGCAGAACAAATGGAATTTGAAAGGGCAGCCCAGCTAAGGGACAAAATTCTCGATTTAAAAAATCAGGTTGACCAGGCGACATTAGAAGGTGATGAAGATAGTCCGGGATTTGTGAAAGCAAAATCATCCCCGCGCGGTCGCAAAGGAAAAGCCCGAGGAAAAAAAGGGAATAAACGTGGCCATCGCCCCCGCAGAAAATAAAAAGAATCTTCACGCAGAGATCGCAGTGACGCAGAGATAAAAAAGAGAGCTTCGTAGGTCAGACTGTAACTTGACGAAAGTATGAAGGAACCACAGATACACACAAATGACCACAGATTTAAAAAAAAGATCACAGAGTCGCGTAAAACGTTTTCTTTTCTTTTTTCCTTCGTGCCTTTGGGCCTTTGTGTTAAATATTAAAAATATACAACTCTATTTATCATTCTTTACAGAATCCACCATTCAACATATTTCTGCATCCAGCCACCAAAGAATTCACCTTGCCCAAACCAGATTAAAGGGGCATACAATTGAACCCAAAAACGATCTCCACCGAGATACATTGACTTGTACCAGTGCCAATACATCGGACCAAAGGAAAGAACATAAAGAACCAGCCCCAGAAATATTTCTGCAAGGTGAATCTTCCATCGGGACTTCTGTTTGACTTTTTTCGCAGAAGAAGAAATTGATCCGTCAGGCTGAATGGTTGGATTTCCATTCGGAGTCGGATCAGATTGATTTTCAATGATTTTTTGCATGGCTTCAGTTTACCGTATATTCAACCTGAAATGAAAGGAATTCCGACACTTTCATTCAGGCAATTTTATCTTCATCACGAAACCAGTCCATTGTCTGCTTCATTCCATCCGCAAAATCAAAACGGGGCTCATACCCTAATTTTCGTTTCGCTTTATTAATCGAAAAATCGAGATTAAGGCCCAGGAATTTTATCCGGGCACCTGAAAGAATCGGAGCTTCTTTTTTCCCTAAAAGTCTCCATGTTCCTTCCAGAACTTTGGCTAAAACTCTCGCGACTCCTAACGGAACTTTTTTCACAGGCTTTTCATATCCAGCAAAATCTGAAATTGTGTATATAAATTCCTTTTTGGTCACCAGTCGATCATCGGTAATATTAAAAACTTCCCCAACAACCTGATCATTTTCCAAAGCAGCAAAGATGGCATCTACCAAGTTTTCAACATAAGTATTATTCATCAACTGCTCACCAGAGCCTAAAAATGCAAACTGTTTGGATTTAATTTTTTCCATAATCCGCGGTAGGATTGTTCGATCCCGCGGGCCATAAATAAATCCGGGACGAAGCACGGTTGCAGGCAGTTTATTTTCTTTAACATGCTTTAAAACTAGATTTTCAGATTCCAATTTTGTCAGGGTGTAGCCGTCAATCCCGGAAATATTGGGGGGCTCTGTTTCATCTGTGCCATGATGATCTTTTGCTTCATAAACACCAAGAGAACTGATTTGGATGAAGCGTTTCAATTTCCCTGTTGATTCTGCTGCAATCAGAAGTTTTTCAAGACCATCTACATTGACGGTTCGATAAGCTTTAACCGGCCCCCAGTCTCCGACCTTTGCTGCGCAGTGAATTATGACAGTTACCCCATCCACAGCTTGTTTGATGGAATCTTCGTTCGTCATATCACCTTCAATTTTTTCGACTCCCCATTGATCTAACAAAGTGGTATCACCTGAAGCACGAACCAGAACTCGAACAGGAACATCCATCGCCTGTACTCTTTCAACAACGTGGCTTCCAACAAGTCCGGTCGCTCCTGTCACAAGAATTAAATCATTAGCTGTCAAGTTCATTTCACTGTTTCCTATGGATCTTGTATTGTAGTAAGAATGTTCTTCAACCCTGTTTATAATTATCTGTTACGAATCATTTGATTCCGAAGTCGATGCCTGAGGAACGTCCTGACGGGATCGTTTTTTAAGAAAATGAACATGGTGAGGGTGCACATATTCCTGAGATTGAATTCCTCCAACTTCAAAAATAATCTTCACTACATCTTCAGTGGCATTCCTGCGAGCTGTTTTCAGCATGTTCTTTCGCAGTTTTCCCCGAAGTGTTTCCATTTTCAACAAAGGTTTAAGCTGACTGATCAAAGCAGTTGCAGAAAGATCAGGATTTTCTTCCTGTTCCACAATTTTTGCTGCCCCTAAATCAGAATAATACCAGGCATTGTGCAACTGATGATTTCCAATTGAGTTTGGGTAAGGAACTATAATTGTAGGGAGTCCCAATACCGAAAATTCTGCCAGAGATGTTGCTCCTGCCCGGGAAATCACTAAATCTGCATTGGAATAACAATAATTCATATCATCAAAAAAAGGATGAACTCTCACTTCCAATTGCTTATTTGAATAAAATTTTCTGACTTGTTCGTAATCAGAGTTTCCAGTTTGATGGATAATTTTCCAACCCATGAGTTCTTTCCCCAGCAAAGGAATCGCATCCATCACCATTTGATTCACTGCTTCTGCCCCCTGACTTCCACCCAATATCAACAAAGTACGAGCTTCATGTTTTCTGGAGAACTTAACATCGTTATTCAGGTTCAATATTTTCCCTCGAATCGGATTCCCTGTTTGTTCTATTCTTGCTTTCTTTGAGAAGTACGTTTCTGAAACATCAAACGAAGTACAGACAGCAGAAGAAACCGAATTCAACATACGATTTGCTCGTCCCGGAACAGTATTCTGCTCAAGCAACACAACAGGAACCTTCATTCGGTAAGCAGCCATGATGACAGGAACGCTTGTGAATCCTCCTAACCCGACAACAACATCAGGCCGATTTTGGTGAATCCACGTATAGCATTCCCGGTAAGATTTCCAGTTATTTGAGATAAACCGAACAGGATGTCGGTACAAATCTTTTGACGATTTTGATTCCATCGCGTGATGTGAATATCCAGAAGTCGCCATGATCTGTTTTTCAATAGCACGTTTGGATCCCAAAAATGTAATCTCAGCCGATGAAAATCGTTTTTTGATTTCATCAGCGACTGCAATTCCCGGAAAGAGGTGGCCACCAGTTCCGCCACCAGCAAATAATATTTTAGGGGATGTCATAATATTGATTAATTAAACAAAGAGAAATGAAACAGGAGGGATAAGTTTTGTCGAAATGAGACAGTCTGTTTTCAGGATAAAAACAGGGGAAAGGAGTTCACATAATAATATACGAGAACGCTGGAGAGTATCGTTCAAATCCTCAATTATGAATAGATCAGAATACGCAATTCCGATGCAGATTCCAAAGAAACCAGCCTACTACTAAATAGCTATATCTTATTGCACACAAACAGCTTACAAGGCTTCAACTTGTTTACTTTTAGCCATACTTAAAACAATCCCTAAAGAGGCCAGATTCATCAGGAGATTTGTCCCTCCGCTGCTCAGAAAAGGATGAGGAATCCCCTTCGGCGGAATCATGGCAGTCACCACTGCAACATTCGTCACAGCCTGAATCACGGTCATACTCAGGAGAGTAAATGCAACAATAAATTCAAAGGAATTCATTTCAAGTTTCTTGATAATTTTCAATCCAGCCACATAAAGATTACACCACAGGAACAAAATAGCACAGGTTCCGACCAGCCCTAATTCTTCCCCAACTACTGCAAAAACAAAATCGGTATTGGCTTCCGGCAGAAAACTCAGCTTTTGCAAACCTTTTCCCAAACCGACTCCCCATATCCCCCCTGAACCTAACGAAATCATTGACTGTTTAATTTGATAGGGAGCCAGATTAAAATCAGTCCAGGTTGCCAGTAATCCGTGAATACGTTTAAGCATATATGGACGTGAAAAAAGAAGGAGTAGAAAAGAAGGGATTGCTACAACACCAGCCAGGAAAAAATATCTTTTAGGCCATCCCCCAGAAAAAAGGACAATTCCAACTCCCATCGCAAGAAAAAGAGACGTTCCCAGATCAGGTTCAATCATCACTAATGGAATGATAAGAGCAGGAGGAATCAGAACCCGGACAGCCCCATGCCAAAATTGATTTAATCGTTCCCTGTTCAAGACCAATAATCGACTAACATACAGAACCAGCGTAATTTTTGCCATCTCTGAAGGCTGAAAAGAAAGCCCGCCTATCCGAAGCCATCGCTGTGCACCATTCACTCTTCTCCCCATACCAGGAAAAAGAACCAGTACTAGAAAAAGTAACGACAGAGCAAACAGAAGTGGAGCCAGCTTGAACCAGATTCGGGAAGGAACTTTTGAACAGACAGCAGCAATCGTTACCCCCAGACATAAATAAATCATATGCCGGGAAAGATAAATCTGTTCATATTCCGTAGGCCAGGAAGTGATACTGGCACTATAAACCATCAGGCAACCAAACCCCAAGAGCATGGAAACCAATGATATGAATATCCCTTTTTCCTGTTCCAATTTCCGTCCCATTCCTGCCAGATTAATCCCAAATATAATTGGTGTATGAGTTTAATATTCGACAGAAAAGCTCGAAAGATTGGAAAAACAAGCTTTATTTTAGAGGATTCCGGACATCAAACTTGCATAAGTTCCTATTGGTACAGATATTCATTTTTTATTCCGGGATGAATAAATCAGCAAGAGAACACAGCAGCAATTTACCTTTTGTAATGGAACCAATCCGTACAATCCGCAAGGTTATTATTTCTTCGCTTATCCTTAAGAGAAACAAGAATCAGGATCTATCTGATTTTCAAACTGGCAACTGCAATCAAAGCAAGCAGGGCAGAAACAATCCAGAAACGGACCACAATTTTCATTTCATTCTGACCTTTAAATAGAAAATGATTATGCAAAGGACTACAAGCAATGATACGGTTACCTGTCATTTTAAACCAACCAACCTGAAAGATCACACTTAAAGTTTCCACAACAAAAACTCCGCCGACAATCACCAGAAGGACTTCCTGCTTTGTCGCGAGTGCAGATAAGGAAAGCAATGCACCAATGGAAAGTGCACCTGTATCCCCCATAAAAACCTGCGCAGGATGACAATTAAACCAGAGAAACCCTAACACCGCCCCAACCATCGCCCCCATCACAACGCTTAGTTCTCCTGTGCCGGGAAGATAAGGAATGCTCAAATATTCTGCAAGAATTTTGTGCCCTGAAAGATAAGTCAGCACAACAAAGCCTGCGCCGGAAAAAATCATGCACCCACAGGCAAGGCCATCAAGACCATCCGTTAAATTCACGGCGTTAGAGAATCCAACCATGATAAATACAGACCAGATTATCAAACCAAAACCAATCCAGACAGTAATATTCCCAAATGGCCAGACAAGTTCATGCCCGAGAGGTTGATTTTCCAGTTCCCAATAAAGAAACAAACCGATGATAAAAGCCAACGCGCATTGAATAAAAAACTTTTGTCGGACTGTGATTCCATTATGAACCGATTTGAGTTTGACCCAATCATCAAAAGCGCCGAGTAAAGCAAAACTAGTTAGCGTAAACAAGCCAAGTAAAACAAGGCTGCTTGAAAGATTTCCCCATATCAAAACGGAAATAACAATTGAAGAGACAATAAAAATGCCGCCCATCGTAGGCGTGGAAGACTTATTTGCATGCAATTCATTTAATCGATCAGAATCGCTTTTAATCTTTTCCTGAAAACGACTTTTCAGCCATCGAATAACAACAGGACCAAGCAGGATGCACATTAAAAAAGCGGTTACGCTTGCAGCAGCAATTCGTGCAGTCAAATAGACTCGCGAATCTCCGGTGGAATGAACTTCAATCTGTTCCTGAAGTGGTGCAAACCAGTCCAGTAACCAAACGAGCATTGTCTAAATCTTTTCTGAAAGCATTTTAAAAAGAAGAATTTGATTTAATTCATGCCACTGATAACAGCCTATACCTATATTTGTCAATGCAAAGAGGCTGAGCAAAGAAGGGTGATATAAAAAATCAACCGAGCACTGAAGAAGTCTTCAGCGCTCGGCAAAGAAATCTATTGAAAAGCACCTTAATGGAGTGAAAGACCCAGATATCACTTGATCCATTGGCTTATTTGCTTTCTGCCGGCAAACCGGACTGCACGCGGATCCCCGCAAACCCTTGCGTACTCAACAGATTTTTAATTGGCTCCTTTAAATTTTTTATCGTTGTTCATTTTTTTAAGCACATATTTTATCAGGGAGATCCTGCTCGAAATTCAAACATAAATAGTGAGAACAAATGGATTCAACAACCCGTTCCATTTTCATTCCCCTTGATCCTTTTATTAAAATCACATCATCCTGCTTGATAAAAGATTTTAAAAACTCCAAAACAGAATCATCGACTTGATCAAAAGAAGTTATACATTCTTCAGACATTCCTTCAAAGATCGCTCCTTGAATAATTCCATCTGAAAATTCACCACAGGCAATCACACAATCTATTTGAGATTTTGCAATTTTCTCACCCGCTTTCCGGTGATAAATATTTGTTAATTCTCCCAGTTCCAGCATATCGCCAGTTACCAGAATTTTTCTTCCGCTTGTTTTCCATTCAGAAAGAAGGGAACAAGCTGCAGATAATGATGCAGGATTTGAATTGTAAGTATCATCGATCAAGGTCAGGCCATCCAGATATTTCACCTGACACCTTCCGGAAACCGGTTTGATGTTTTCAAGACCTTTCACAATCTCTTCATAGGTTAAATTCAAATCTATTCCTATAGCGATTGCAAATAAAGCTGAACTCACAAAATGTTGGCCAGCAACTGGAATCTGGTATCTTTTCCCATTAACAGAAAAAACGATTTGTGCGTTATTATTTTTAAGATTTTCTGCCCGAACACCTGCGCCAGAGGCTTTATTTTTAGCATCAACCCCAATAGTTTTCACTGAGCAATTAACATCCTGAAGCAAATTGTCACGGTATTCACTGTCGCTTGAGAGATATGCTATTCCATTTACAGGCAGGTTTGCAAACAATTCTGACTTTGCTTTCACAATATTTTCGACAGAACCAAATCCTTCAAGATGCGAGGCTGAAATACCGGTAATCACTCCAAAATTCGGAGAGGCTATTTCTGAAAGTAAATCAATTTCACCTACTGATGATGCACCCATTTCAATCACTGCAAACTGATGATTAGGCTCAATTTCAAGAAGAGTCAACGGAACTCCGAGATGATTATTGAAGTTTTTCTGACTTCTAACGCCTTCCATTTTTTGAGACAAAACCGAATATATTATTTCACGAGTTGTTGTTTTGCCGAAACTTCCTGTCACGCCAATCAGACAAATGTCAAATTGATCCCGATACCATTTTGCAAATTGCTGTAATGCTAATAGAGTATCCTCAACAACAATTTTTGGCCCCGTAACGTTTTTACTATTCTGCTGACTGACAACAACACCGACAGCTCCGGATTGTAAAGCTTGTTCAGAAAACTGAGAACCATCACGGTCACTGCCATTGATCGCCCAGAATAATTCACCCGACTTAATCGTTCTGGAATCAATAGAAACACCAGTTACTTCATCACTGAAGAAAACACCTTCAGCAACTCCGTTGATAATTTCTGTTAATTTTTGAACTTGAATCGATTTCATATTTTCAATGTCTTTAAGTATCAAAATTGGCTTTACGCTGCATTCAGTTGAGTATCAATTGAAGAAGCCTCTTCATTCAATGTTAAGCCGAGATGTTTTTTTGTCACTTCAAAATCACAGAAGGGAAATTTCACTCCGTCAATTTCCTGAAACTTTTCGTGTCCTTTTCCTGCAATTAAAATGCAATCACCCGGCTTTGCCTGTTGTATCACCCATTGAATTGCCTTCTCCCGATCAGGCTCAACATAAGGAATCACATCACGAACACCAACCAGAATATCATTGATGATCTGGTTCGCATCTTCCGAACGTGGGTTATCACTGGTAATCACAGGTAAATCAGCAATTGATGCAGCCTGCCCGAGAAGTGGTCTTTTGGATCGATCCCGATCACCGCCCGCACCAAACAGACAAACCAATCGACCTTTTTTTTGTTTCTTTAAAACCTGCAAGGATTTTCTTAACGCATCATCGGTGTGTGCATAATCAATGAAAAGATCATAGCCCTGACCTGAATCAATCCGCTGCATTCGACCAGGAATTCCTGTAATTGATTCCAACCCCTCTTTAATTTCCTGAAGGGAAACCCCGAGACAATGAACCGCAGAAGCTGCTGCCAGACAATTTAAAACATTATGCCTTCCGATCAGGCTCGTTTTAATTTCAATTTTATCGCCGAACAGGTTAAGTTCAAAAGCTGTTCCTGAAAGGGATTCAGCCATAATTTCGGCTGTCACATCAGCAGGCTTATCAAGACCAATCGAAATCACTTCAGAATTTGGCGGGAGCATTTCTCGCAATTGCCCACAACCATCATCATCAAGATTCAGAACAAACCGTGCTCCCGGCTTGCAACACTGAGCAATCGAAGCCTTGCTTTTAAGATACGCTTCAGCACCGCCATGATAATCAAAATGATCCTGTGTAACGTTGGTCACAACAGCCACATCCAATGTTCCCGCTGCAACTCGTTTTTGATCCAATGCATGACTGGATAATTCAACCGCTGCAAATTCAACACCATTACTTGCCATGGAAGATAGCCAGGAATAAAATTCCTTTGCGGCAGGAGTTGTCAGGTGAGAGTCCTTGACAGTCTTTCCGTCTGAATAATGAATCGTTCCGAGTAGTCCGGTTTTTGTTTTCGCTTTTTCCAGGATGGCTTGAATAAGCCAGGTCACTGTTGTCTTCCCATTGGTTCCTGTCACTCCAATAACAGAGAGAGAATTAGCCGGCCGACCATGAAGCTCTGCACACAATTCTGCATACGCACGTCGCACATCGCGTACAACACACTGGCAAACAGAAACTCCGGGCAAGGGCTGTTCTACAAGAATAGAACAGGCACCGTTTCCAATCGCTTCCTGAACATATCGAGCACCATGAACGGAAGAACCAGGCAGGGCTGCAAAAATGTCGCCTTCCTGGCAATGGTCACTACAGCTTGTTGTGCCGGAAACTTTTATGTCTGCACATCCTACAAAGCTTGCCTGTGGAAACAGCCTTCTTAAACTGATGGAAATTTTCCTTTCAGATTTTAGAAACTGTTGAGAGTAGGATCGTTTACTTTCTGAACTCTGGCAATCAGAAATAGTCATACGACTTGCAACCTGTTTATTGTATGATGGATAGTGGTCAACACTAGCAAATTTTGAAAAGAGACAATTTTTTAATGTTAAGGAATGATATTTTTGAAGTGTTCAATGCTGACTCAACATATATTTTCTTGAAGGGTTGAGATTCTCGTAATATCACGAAAACGGTCAACCCGACTTTGTAAAAAACTGACCACAACTGTAAAGATTACAAACAATTCTCTTCAAAAAAGAATTCTGCTTCACCACAATGTGTATTTATGTGCCATCCAGGAAATCACCATAATATTTTCAATCATCATTTGTGAATAAACAGCATGTGCATTAATTGACTTTCCCATTTTATTCTGGCATTAACGCTCAACTGAATCCCAATCTTTCAAAAAACGCCTCTCGTTTTTCTTTGAATCAGCCATAAAACCAATCACCTGGCAGAGTTTTAAAGCCCGCTTCTCTGCTTATCATCCTGCCAGGACAACTTGACCAACCCCAAAACCCCTAAACATCCTATTTTTTCCATAAGTTCATTTTCGATAAAAAACTCCGAGTAAACCTCTATCTAATACAGGACCAGAAACAAACTGGCATGAATTTCGCATAATTTTACAAACTCCTATTTATTACTGACCACCGAATCTTTAAAATGTGCTACAGACGACTGGCAAAGTCCGAATTGCATGGTTCTGTTAAAGGAGTTCTTAATATGCATGGGCAAAAATTGATTAGTAACCCCACTCTAAATCTTCTCCCGCAAAGAAGTATCCAGCCGGAAACACCGCATTCAATGGAACGTCGTGTTCATCACGAGCTTCTCCTGAAAAACCCATTGAAATTTTCATCGGTGATTATCCATCGAATTCGCAATGGAGTATGCCTTGAAGGCTATCTTTGTAGCGATTCTGATTCGACTGATGCGTGTCACATTGCAAGAAAAGTAAGAGGCGTTAACAAAGTTCTTAACCACTTGCTTGTTAAAGATCATTAACTGTTAACAGTTTGGTTGCATATTCTACTATGGACTAATCGGATGGTATCCATTCCGGGGTATTTATTCGAAAGCCTCTGAATTCCATCGAACTGATCAAAGCAGATTCCCCGTAAATCATATCTTACCAGTACTATTTTCCTGAAAACTTCTGCCGTAAGACCAATTCAAAAAAAATTTCAAAATTGGCTGTACCTGATTTCAAAGTTCTGCTATGTTTGGACTAGTTCAAAAATCAAGGGAGTTCTTCCCTCGTTTTCGAGTTTGTATTTCCAAAATCAATCTGTGGCAAGGAGGCCATGGTGACTACCGAAAAAACAAAAAGTGAACTTCAAAAAGTTCAAATACGCTGGTTAATTCGACGGGACATGGCCAATGTTCTCGCTATTGAAAACAACAGCTTTGAGCATCCTTGGTCGGAAGAGGATTTCCTTACCTGCTTAAGACAGCGTAATTGCATCGGGATGGTTGCAGAACATGACCAGCAAATTGTTGGATTCATGATTTACGAGCTCCACAAAACAAATCTCAGGGTTCTCAATTTTGCAGTCGATCAGGACAATCGCAGAAATCGCGTTGGATACCAGATGGTACAACGGCTGATTGACAAGCTCTCTCAACAGCGACGCAAAGAAATTGTACTTGAAACCCGTGAATCCAATCTGGAAGCACAGCTATTTTTCCAGAAACAAGGATTCCGTGCTGTTTCAGTTATGCGAAACCACTATGAAGACACGGAAGAAGATGCTTATATCCTGAAATATAACCTCTTCAATCATGAAAGCTGGATCCTGCCATTCTCCTCAGAAAGTAGAATTTCTGAAGTTGATATCGATGCAGATGCTGCATGATTTGCTGAAGCGATAATTAAAATATTACAAAGGACTGTATTTAATGCAGTCCTTTTTTTATTGGCCAGACAGCTTATCTCCAAAATCTGAGTTTCAAAACCATTTATAGTGCAGATTGCACATAACTGTAGTGTCGCTGGATAGCGTGGAGACTTTATTTAGAGACTCTAACCCGCTACACGTAAATGAAACTCGATCTATAACATCTTAAATGATTTTCATCTGAGCGAATTGAGATCGTCTCATAGAATGGTACAATGAATAAAATAGAT
>JAJRVU010000256.1 GCA_024277145.1 Planctomycetota bacterium | reverse complement strand
ATCCTTTTGTGAAAAGAGCACTTTCCCGGGCCAGTTGATCAAGATTGGGAGTTTCAATAACATCATGTCCCATGAAACCGTAATCGGTCCATGTTTGATCATCAGAAATTAATATAACAATATTGGGAGGATTCTCTTCTGCAGAAACATTTCCCGTGAAGAAAAGAAAAAATAATAATCCAAAAATAGATTGTCTGTTCATAATTCACTTTCGATGTCGTTAACCCTGAATGTCTATAAGAACAATATTATTTTTTCATAAACCCAAACATAAAAAAAGTGTCTTCCTGAATTAATTTTATTACTGACGGAATGAAATTATTACACTTGATTTTGTGAAAATGACAATTCCCTTGGATATTAATGTAAATGAATTCAAAGTGCTAAACTCGTATATTGAATGAAATTGTTATCAAAAATAACTGTTTATTCCTTGAATACTGAACATGAAATACTTAAAAAAACGTGATTAAAAGTTCGAATATTGGCCATGATAAACAGAAATACAGGACATTTTTACAATATTTCGACGGTTGTATCAGCTTGATCACAACTTGTCACAAGAAGGCAGTTGACACAGGAATCCAGACTGACTCTAATAAATATGAGTTGTGCACAGTTACTTTAGGAGCCAAGGCAGGCGCCATTGTTTAACATAAAAAAAATGTTTTGTTTCAAATTGATTAACAACTTGAGATAGCATCGGGATGCAATTGAGTATTTCTCAAAAAACGCTCGAAATTTTGACGTTGTGACTGTGACAAGATTATCATCTGACCGTTGGGAGAATATTTTATGCGGAAGTTTACAAAAATTTTGGTAACCGGATTCTGTTGTTTAATGACAGCTGGATTATTTTTATCAATTTCTGCCAAACAAGCAGAAGCTCGACCTAATTACTTCAAGAAGGCTTTCCTGAAAGTCTATACCAATCATGCAGAAGCCAAAAAAGCCAAGTGCAATACATGCCATTTTGGTAAAAAGAAAAAGAACATGAATGACTATGGCCTTGCTATGAAAAAAGCTTTAGGCAAAAAGAAAGTCAAAGATATTGATGTAATTAAAGCAGCCCTCAAAAAAGTGGAACCAGAAAAAAGCAAAATCGATGGAAAAACATTCGGTGAACTCCTGAAAGATGGAAAACTCCCCGGAACTGCTCCATAACGAATTTTTCTTCGAAATATCAATTCAAGATCATCAGTTTAAACGCTGATGGTCTTTTTTTACGGCTGTGCCCTTGCTGAAGTATCAATGGGCTTAATATTCCTTTAAGGAATTCTTCTGAGTTCATTTCGATTTTTTCTGAATCCCGATAAGCTGGTTACAATAAAGAGTGGCTATCTCTAAATTACAACCAATGATAAAGAATTCGGGAAAAGGAAAATCAGGATGAAGGTCTATCTGGGGATTGATGTAGGTACCAGCGGCACTAAAACGCTTGCGATGCGTGAAGATGGAAAAATTCTGGCGACTGTGACTATTGAATATCCACTTTCGAGTCCCAAGCCAGGCTGGTCTGAACAAAATCCTTCTGATTGGTGGAACGCAACAGTTAAAAGTGTTCCAAAGGTTTTGAAAAAAGGGAAAATTAAACCGGGAAATGTTGCTGGAATTGGCCTCAGTGGCCAAATGCACGGTTCCGTATTTCTGGATAAAAAACATCAGGTGATCCGCCCTGCGATCCTGTGGAACGATCAGCGGACCGCAGAAGAGTGCGAACAAATTGAATCTGCTGCAGGGGGACGAAGTAAATTGATTCGAATGGTGGCCAATCCTGCTTTAACCGGATTCACTGCCCCGAAAATTCTCTGGCTGAAAAACAATGAACCTCGAAATTATGAGAAGACAGTTCAGGTGCTTCTTCCAAAAGATTATATCCGATTCCTGCTAACCAATGAATTTGCAACAGAAGTGAGTGATGCTTCCGGAACACTTCTTCTTGATGTCAAAAAACGAAAATGGTCTACAAAACTGTTGAACCTTCTGGAACTTGATAAATCAATTCTGCCGAAGGTTTATGAATCAGAAGATGTGACCGGAGTTTTAACCAAACAAGCTGCCAAAAAAATGGGATTACCGGAAGGCGTTCCTGTTGTGGGAGGTGCAGGAGATCAGGCAGCCGGTGCGGTGGGAAATGGAATTGTAAAACGCGGTGTGATTTCAGCAACAATGGGAACAAGCGGTGTTGTTTTTGCGCACAGCGATGAAGTTCAGATTGATCCACAGGGAAGAGTTCATACCTTCTGTCATGCTGTCCGTGGAAAATGGCATGTGATGGGAGTGGTTCTCTCCGCAGGGGGAAGCCTTCAATGGTATCGGAATCAACTGGCTGAACGAGAAGTCACTGCAGCAAAAAAGAAAAAAATCGACCCGTACGAATTGATAACAGAACAGGCAAGTCAGGCTCCTGCAGGCTCAGAAGGATTGTTCTTCCTTACCTACCTGACGGGGGAACGAACTCCCCATGCAGATCCTGATGCAAGGGCATCATGGATTGGTTTAAGCTTAAGGCACGGGCGCAATCATATGATTCGTTCCGTCATGGAAGGCTCTACTTACGCCATGAGAGACTGTTTGGAAATCATCAAGGAAATGGAAATTCCTGTTCGCGAAATACGTCTTTCAGGCGGGGGTGCCAGAAGCGAATTCTGGAAACAGATGCAGGCAGATATTTATGGCCAGAAAGTTTCTGTAACGAATGCAGAAGAAGGTCCTGCTTATGGAGTCGCCCTCCTTGCAGCTGCAGGAACCGGTGCCTATAAAAATGTTGTTGAAGCATGTACTGCAACAATCAGTAATATTTCTTCAACGCCAGCCAATCGAAAAAATAAGTCTTTATATAATCGGTACTATCCTGAGTACCAAAGGCTGTACCAATCACTGAAAGAAGATTACAAAATTATTTCCGGCTTGGTAAATTCATGATATACCAATTCAATTTGGATAAATAATTTTAGACCTTGTTTATTTTTATTCATAATTCCATTTGAGAATCCACGGGTCTT
>JAJRVU010000255.1 GCA_024277145.1 Planctomycetota bacterium | reverse complement strand
AGTGGTCGAATGGAACTGGCCCAGTGGGTCACTAATCCCGGAAACCCGTTAACTGCTCGTGTGATGGTGAATCGAATCTGGCATCACCTTTTCGGTCGTGGAATTGTGACAACTACTGACAACTTCGGTCTCATTGGCAAAAAGCCAACTCATCCTGAATTGCTGGACACGCTTGCTTTGCAATTCATGAACGAGGGATGGTCAGTGAAAAAAATGATTAAAACCATCATGCTGACAAGAACCTATCAACTCAGTTCCAATCCAAACCCGGACAACCTGAAAGTTGACCCCAACAATATGTTTTTCTGGCGTGCAACTCCTCGACGAATCGAAGCAGAAATCATTCGTGATTCCATTCTCGCAATCAGCGGCCAGATTAATCTGGAGCAACTCAAAAGTTCAGCAGTGACTCCTCTTGGCGATAAACTTTCCCGTGGAATTGCTCCTGAAAAAATCCAACCTCCCAGTAATCATCGATCGGTGTATTTGCCAATTGTCAGGGATTACATTCCCGAAATATTTGACCTCTTTGATTTTCCATCACCCAGTCTGGTCACGGGAAGTCGATCCGTGACCAATGTTCCTACCCAGGCGCTTTTCATGCGAAATTCCAAGTTTATTTCAGAACAAGCCCGGCATGCAGCCAAAAGACTTCTCGCTTCTAAAGAAGCAAGTGATGACATTGAAAGAGTTCACCTGGCAATGCAGTGGGCATTTTCAAGGCATGCCACCAGTGAAGAGGAAGCTGGCGCAATGGAATTAATACAACAAATTAAAAAAGCTAAACCTAATGATCCTGTCCAGACTGAAAAGGCGTGGGCTGCTTTATTCCATACTTTATTTGCTACTGCAGAATTTCGATATCTTGTTGATATCAAATAAATCCTAATGAAATGAAACGTTAATTCGCAAGCATATAAAAAGTGATATTTATTCAGGAGTTTAACTTCCATGTCAGATATTAATCCAAAAATGAATTTATCGCGACGAGAATGGCTGAAAGTCGGATCTCTCGGTCTCGGTTCCCTGACATTAACGGGGCTGACACCTAATCAAAGTGATGCAGGATTGCTTTCCCCGAAGACTCCGCATTTTGCACCGAAAGCAAAACGAGTGATTTTCCTTTTCATGCATGGGGGACCATCTCAATTTGAATCTTTCGATTATAAACCGGAACTGATAAAAAATGCGGGAAAAAAAGGATCTAAAAAAGGAAAACTGCTCGGACCACTTTTGAAATTTGCTCAACATGGTGAATCTGGAATGTGGATGACGGAAGCTTATCCGCACTTGGCGAAACAGGCAGACAATATCTGTATGCTTAATGGAATGGAAACCACCAGCCGAGCACATCCGCTTGCAATACCGTTACTCCATACGGGGGATTTTCAATTTGTTCGCCCCTCTTTTGGTTCATGGGTTCTGTACGGATTGGGAACGGAAAATCAGAATTTGCCTGGCTTCTTCACCGTAAAGCCGACAAGAGTTTTTGGTGGACCTGCCAATTATGGAAGTGCTTTTCTACCTAGTTCATTTCAGGCAACCCGATTGGGATGGGGTGGTCAACCGATCAAGAATGCAAAAATCAGCAACTTGGATTCCCATCATGGACTCTCCCCTGAATCTGCTCAGCTTTCTTTAAAACTGACACAAACCATGAACAAGCAACTCCGTAATCAAACGGAAGATGTTTCAGGCGTGATGAATGCACTGGATTTAAGTAAGTCCATGCAGAGCGCAGTTCCTGAAGTGATGGATTTGTCAAAGGAATCTAAAGAGACTTTAAAAATGTACGGGATCGACGAAAAGAGTACCGATGATTTCGGTCGGCAATGCCTGATGGCTCGCCGGCTGGTTGAATCAGGTGTTCGTTTTGTGGAACTCACGTCAAACGGCTGGGATCATCATTCTGGTCTGGGTAAATTCAAAGACAAGGCAGGCTCAACTGATAAACCAATCGCTGCTTTATTGGCTGATTTAAAACAGCGTGGTCTGCTTGATGACACACTCGTCCTTTGGATTGGTGAATTTGGCCGAGGACCTGACACACAAATCCTTGAAGGGAAAGAGAGAATCGGCCGAGATCATAACGCAGCAGGTTTCACTGCCTGGTTAGCTGGTGGTGGTTCCAGCGCAGGATTGACTCACGGTGCAACTGATGAACTTGGTTACAAAACCGTACTGGGAAAAGTCCATCTTCATGATCTTCACGCCACCATGCTTCACCTGCTTGGGTTAGACCATAAAAAACTGACCTACCGCTTTGCTGGCCGTGACTTCCGCCTGACTAATATCTATGGCGATGTCGTGAAAGAAATCATCGCTTAAAATTGAACACAGAATTTTGCCTGACAACTTAACGCCCTGTACCAGTTCTGGATAACTGTGCAGGGCTTTTTTTTAGGCCAACAACATTTCTCAGATTTGATATTGTTCAGGTTTGAATTGGTTATGTATCTCAATTAGTCATTAATCAGGTTATTGCTCATATCTTTTTTCCGATCCCTTCTTTGAACTCCATGAATATT
>JAJRVU010000254.1 GCA_024277145.1 Planctomycetota bacterium | reverse complement strand
ATGTTGAAGCATTGTTTTGCCAGTTTGGTCCAGAAGGAGTTTTCTTGGTAAACGGGTTGATTGTAATCTTGCGGGGATCAGTCCAATTGCACTCATTGAAATCCTTTCCTATATTGCATGCATGGGAAATCAGCAGGGAACTCTGGCTGATCTTAGCTCTACTAAGCAAACGAGGCAATATCTCTTTGATCCATGCTGTTTTAAAGGCGATTTTGCATCCTGATGGCTCGAATTCTAATGATCTTCACCCACTACAAATTGGCATCCTATATTGTACAGATTGTCGAGAATGAGAGTTGTATGTTTCACTTTCACCAGAACGCAGATTCGGTCAGAAGAGACCAATTCCGGCATTTCCACAAAAAGTAATTCTGAATCGAATTTTCCATTATTCATGAAACTGATTCCGTTCTTTGAAATATTGCAGCAGATTGTCTCAAAATATTCTGATACAGGATGCAGGAATTCATCCACGGGCTGCAACGTTATCGGACATGATACTGAATACCGGGGATCATGCCTGTTATCTTTTTCCGGATGACCTGCACGAGAAATTTCCTCGATATATTTGTCAATCTGTTCCTGAGTCGAAACCATCTCCAATGATTTTCCTGAATTTGATACTTGAAAATTGATTGACATGTTTGTTTTCCTAATAAGTACTGCTGCGATCTTGCTTTAAAGTAATTTGTTGAGTGAGTTTGACTATAAAAACTTAGTTCACGAATTCGGAAAAGTGGGGAGGTCTATCGCTTAATCTCTTGTCTGGAACAAGTGGAAAATTGGTAAACCATTGTGAGATAACGATTAATAACGCATTGTATCAACAGAATAGTTTAAGAATAATTGCAATTAGGATATGAATTTAATCATTCAAGTAAGCATGCTTAATTGATTTGAGGAAAACTACTTACGGAGACTCATTTATTAGAACAGCGTTCTAATTTTTGGAGACCTTCCTGAGGGAATTTTCTTTCACATCGTATAGATAAACTGAGCGGTTAGGGAACAGTTTTGCAACATCATCAAGGGTTCTGATTTCAGGTCGAAATCGGCCGATGAGGATTTCTGAATCAAGCTGTGGAACATTATTCACATAATCCATGCTTCGGTCAGCGGGATCAGCTTTCACCATCACAAGGGCTGGTTTTGAAGAAACCTGAGATTCAAGTAGCAATCGAAACTGTTCATATTTCAAACGGGGAAAAGCAATTTCCCTTACTGCATTCTGGACTTTGGAAGAAGATTCAAAACGGGATGAAGAATCAAAAGAATTCCAGTTAAGCAATACAGTCAAACAAAGCAATCCAATCCACCATCGGTAAAACCCTTTGAGCGAAGAATGATTGAAAGAGGATTGTTTAAGAATTACAGTTACCCCCGCAATCATCAATAGCCACATCGGACCTGATTCAAAAACATAATGCCAATTCATAATTCCAACAAACCAATAAGGAATATGAACCAGATGCAATAAAATAATGGAACCGAAAATCAGCCACCATTTAAAATTCAATTCAGGCAATAAGAAGAGAAATAGAATGCCTCCCATCAAAAGCGGAAGTAATCCGAGTGACCATTGCAGAGATGAAAGGGTTCGTTTTTTTTCATTTTCCCAAGCGAGGGCAGGTGTTAGATTCTCTGCCCATTCGTCATACCCAGTTAAAACTTTCGGGCCCAGTTTTTTTTCTCCCCTGATCCGATTATTAAAACCATACACATGCCGGGGTGTGTAAGTATCGGTGTAAACCTGATAAGGAGTCAGGGAGCCGTTGCCTGTAATATCTTTGTTAAACAGGAAAAGAATCAGGAAGCCAAATAACAGGGGAATTCCAAGCGAAAACAGAATTTTCACACGATAGCTTTTAGGGGATGAATCCAGATTCGCAGGTACTTTTATCAATCGATATAATGCCCACAAGCCAAAAGGTAATGCAAAACCGGCTGCAGTCATTGGTCTGCAAAGCATCGCAAATGTTAATCCCACTCCCGCGAATAGTCCTGTTATCAAGGTTCCTGTTCTCATAAACCTGAGCATGCAAAATAGAAATAAGGACAGTCCCATCATTGTGGGATGATGGGCTAATAGTAAATTGCTGAATATTCCCATTCCGGGGGAAAGAGCTGTCAGCATTCCTGCAATAAGTCCGGAATAATTATCCCCCAATTCTCTTCCTGCCCAGAAGAAGAAAAAAGCAGTGAGACCCCCTGCTAGCCAATGTCCCCAATAGACGTGACCTGCTTTCAAAAAAGGAGTCATCCAAAGCCCTGTTCCGGGAAAATACCTGCTGGCAAATCGCCCTTCATTCAAAACATGCATTTGATCAAATATTTCAGGGGCTATTTCTGAACTTGGAAACGAAACGTGACCAGCTGCAAAAGTTTCTGCCTGAAAAAGATAACTGTATTCATCATGATAAGCAGGAGGAAGAGAACCCAGTGGTATTGACAATTCAGGATGTGTTGGGCTTTGAGAAACCAGATAACTCATCAGGATGGATAGCAGCAATACAAATGAAGAAAGTCCCCATGCAACGTTCAAGCTGTTGCCCAAAAAAGAATTTAATTTGTCCTGTTCTGTTTCTTTAGAACTCTTACCCTTTTTATTTTCAGGGCTCTCGACTCTTTTTCTTAACGTGAAGAAAAGAAGAACAGGCAATCCCAGAAAATAGAGGGTTTCCAAATCAAATGTCAGCAGCCAGTCAAACAGGCTTGCGTCAGACTGAAGAAAAATCTGTAATCGTTGAAATTCAAAATAGAAAATCAGGCAAACTGAAAGAAATGAAGCGGTGAGAATTCCGGAAATCAATCTTTTTTGATTGATTCTGTTGCTACTCACAACATTTAATCCGGATTGCGTTTTATTCTCTGCTGGTGTCATAATTCTGAAAAGGAACCTGATTAGTTCTTATTGATTTTAATTCGGGCACAAATAGTTCTTAAATCTCTGATGCATCCCTGTTTTTATAAAGCTATCATCATAGAATAAGCCTCTGGGACTGAAACTCCATTATATTCTTTTTAACAAGATACCCGAATGAGCGAGAAACCTAAACCTCTAAATATTTTCTTTACGTTGGTAATTATTGCGAGTGCATTGTTTATCATCACCATTTTTGCAATGTCTGCCAATATTTTAGGCGATGAGAACGCTCCTATGACGAGTATTATCGACAGATACTCAGGCATAGCTTTGGGTATTGAATTCGTTGCCATCCTGGTTTTCGGGTTTCTTGCAATGGCATTGGACCGAAGCGAAATGTTGCGAGAGAAAGCAAAAGAAGAGGAATCCCCTTCAGCAGATATAATCAATACTGAACCTCCCCATAAATAGTGGACTCATAAAAACAGCATTGTAAAAATCGTCAATAAGGCGACGCCGAAAAGATTTAAAACGATTCCATATTTCGCCATCGTTGCAATTTCTATTTTTCCCGAACTGAAAACAATCGCATTTGGCGGAGTTGCAACTGGTAGCATGAAAGCACAACTGGTGGCCAATGTTGCGGGGATCATAATCATACGAGGATCGAGATTCATTTCCGTTGCAGTGCTGGCCAGGATTGGTAAAACAGCGCTGACAGTTGCAACATTCGAAGTTAATTCCGTTAAAAAAGTCATCATGAAGCAGATGACAGCAATCAATAACCAAAGAGGCCAATTCGCAGCATAGGTTGCCAACAGACTTCCAAACCAGAGGGAAAGACCCGTTGCTTTGAATGCATTCGCAATTGCAAAGCCTCCACCAATTAAAAGCAGGATTCCCCACGGAATTTTTTGAGTGGTTTCCCAATCCATTAAATAGTCTGTATCACCGTTTTCTTTTTTGGCTGCTGGAATCATGAACATCAGAATGACCATGGCGATCGCCACCGTGGAATCATGAATCGCCTTTGCTGCAAATATTTTAGTCGCTCCGAGGTACAACAGGTATTTTTCTCCCCATATTCCCCAGCCGGTAAAATAAATTTCATCTCCCCATTTCACAGGGGTTCGTAAAATCCATAATAAAGCAGTGATCGAAAAGACAAGCAGCATGAGATATTCTGCGCGTGTTGTTTTCCCTAATGCATGGATTTTATCTTTGATATAAGAACGTCTAAAATGTTTCAGCTCTGGTACTGAAGGTAAAAAGCAGATCAGGTAACACCATGTTGCCATAAAGTAGATAAAGACGACCGGTGCAACAGTGAAAGTCCATTCGCCTGCAGAAATTTCATCCATATCAGGAAATTGGTCGCTCCAGATTTGCTGGAACTGAATGTTCGTCGGCGTTCCGACCAATGTTGCCATTCCACCCAGGCTTGCAGAGTAGGCAATGGCCAGCATTAATATCGTTGCTACTTTTTTTAAATCAGACTGGCTTTTTTCAGACTGGTCTGTTTTATTCTTGCCTGTGCCGTTTTGGTGAATGATGCTTTCGAGTGATGATAGCATCGCCAAACCAATAGGCAGCATTAATAACGTGGATGCGGTATTGCTTATCCACATCGATAAAAAAGCGGTTGCCAACATGAAGCCCAGGATCAAACGGGGCAGACTCATTCCCAGAACCCGAATAATATAAAGAGCAATACGTTTATGAAGTCCCCATTTTTCAATTCCTAACGCAATGATAAAACCGCCTAGAAACAGAAGGATGCTTTTATTCATATAAGAATGACTGACATCTTCAGCCGTTTGAATTCCCAGTAAAGGAAATGCAGCAATTGGAATCAGGCTGGTTGCTGCAATTGGAATGGTCTGACTGAGCCAGAAGATCGCCATCAGTCCGGTCACAGCTGCAAGCCTTTTGGCGGGTGGACTTAAAGATTCGCCTGTGGGAAGGAATAAAATGAGAACAAAAACGAGCAGTCCTGCGACTAAACCAATGCTTTTAGAAAGTTTCAGTCGATAACGGTGATTTGATGCTTCATTTTTTCTGGTCATACTGGAGAATCTCTCTTGGGACCGTTATCAT
>JAJRVU010000253.1 GCA_024277145.1 Planctomycetota bacterium | reverse complement strand
TGATTTCAGAAAAAACTTTGGGATCATGATGAGACATCGGCTTTCGCCAATGATCCGAATTGACCAGACCATGAACAGGAAGGCCAGTTTGTTCTTTTGCTTCAAGTACTTCATCTAAAGAAAGACCACTCGGGCTGTTTAGTTCAATCCCATCGTAGCCGAGAGATTTGACCAGCTTGAATTTTCCAAGCAGGGTTTTCTCACCCCGGACCATTCCAATTTTAACCGCTTTTTTAAACTGTTGTTTTTTCTCAGCTGCATTTACAGAATTGTTTTGAACGAGGGATTGGCTGGCCAGAGCTACGCCGGTCACTTTTAAAAATGTTCGCCGAGCGATATCTGATGTTGGATTGGATTGTTGTTCCATTGTGGTTAAATCTCCAAAAGGTGATGTCGTTATAATTGTAATTTAGGCAGGAAAATTATTGGTTAGTTCCATGATAATAGAATACCTTCCTGTTTGAACAGAATTTCTTCCTTGAAATTAGTTCCGAAACAAAAAATAGTCCTTGAGAGGAAACTGTTGGTGTGCAAAATGTTGATCTTGTAAGGGTTTTTGCTGATTTTGGTTTGATCCTTTCTCTCAATAAGGCCATTATGCTATACTGGACAGGATTCTAATTAAGCTATAAATGAGTAATACAAGATAATCATATAGGCCCTATTGGAGAAGTTGAGATGAGTTCCGCAGAGAAAAATCAAAGTTCTGATCATTCTACCCGACGTGAATTTTTGAAAACCGGATCAGTTGCTGCCATTGCAGGGACATTGGCATCGGGTTTGAATCATGGTGTTCATGCTGCGGGTTCTGATATTGTGAGAATTGGTTTGCTGGGATGTGGAGGCAGAGGCAAGGGTGCTGCTCGACAGGCATTGAATGCTGATCCTGCGAATCGACTTGTTGCAGTAGGGGATGCTTTCGCTGACCTGATTGATCCCGGTTTGAAAATTCTACGGGAAGCGAATCTTGAAAGTCAGATTGATGTGAAAGATGATCATAAGTTTTCCGGGTTTGACGCATACAAAAAAGTGATTGATGCTGTCGATGTTGTATTGTTGGCAACACCTCCAAGATTTCGCCCGGAACAATTAGCGTATGCCGTGGAAAAAGGAGTTCATGCCTTTGTAGAAAAACCAATTGCAGTGGATGCACCCGGGGTTCGCAGCGTTCAGGAAACCTGTCAGTTGGCAGAAAAAAAAGGTCTTTCTATTGTTTCCGGTCTCTGCTGGCGTTACGACAATGAAATGCGTGCCACTTTTGATGAAATTCACAAAGGGACTGCTGGTGAAATTACTTCGATGAGATGCAGTTACAACACCGGGGAACTCTGGAGACGGGATCGTCAACCAGCTTGGTCTGATATGGAAAATCAGGTTCGAAACTGGATGTACTACACTTGGCTTTCAGGTGACTTCATTAACGAACAACATATTCACAGTATTGATAAAATGGCTTGGGCCATGCAGGATGAATATCCGATTAAAGCAACTGGAACCGGGGGAAGAATTGTTCGGACGGACAAACAGTTCGGCCATGTTTATGATCATTTTGCTGTTGAGTACGTTTACAAAAATGGAGTGCGTGCTTTTTCCCGATGCAGACAACAAAATGGAACGGCTCGTGATGTGACAGACCATATTTATGGAACAGCAGGAATTGTTGACGTTTTTAAACATAAAATCACTGGCTACAACGGTAAAAAAATCTGGCGATACAAAGGTAAGAAGAACAATATGTATCAGACAGAACATAATGAGCTTTTTGCAAGTATTAAAAATGGAACCCCCATTAATAACGGTTACTATATGTCGATGAGTACCATGATGGCAATTCTTGGTCGAATGGTGGCCTATTCCGGGCAGGAAATTACGATGGAAAAAGCATTAAATTCCCAACAGGATTTAACCGATGTTGCACGTTCATCTCGTTTGGTAACCAGCAGGCGAAAAATTGAAGCAGCGGTTGTTAATATCCAGAAAGCTCTTGCAAAAGGAACTTCTGAATCCAAATGGAGCGAATTTCTGAACATAAGTGAATTGGAACATGCTTCAAGCCATATTGATCAGGCCAAAAAAGCCAAGAACCTGTTTAATAACACTTTGAAAAAACTGGGTGGGCGTTCAGAATATCCTGATACTTCTGTTCCAGCAGAAAAATTGATTGAACTGAATAAGTCCATTAAGGAATACGTTGATATTTCCAACAGTAAACCTTTAATTCAAGATTCTTCCGACTTTGAATGGGGTGATCTTGATTTCCCGGCTGTTGCAATTCCGGGTGTGAAAAAATATGTTTAATTAATAACCTGAAAAGAAATTTCACGTTCCTGTAAATAGCGGGAGCGTGTTTTTTTTATCTCAAAAATACAGGAATGTGTTATGACGACTCTTCATCCCGGGGCTGTTTTTCGTGAATTGATCAGCCAGGGAACAATCATGATCCCCGGAGTTTTTAATGCTCTTGTTGCAAGGATGGCAGAGCGAGCGGGTTTCAAAGCTGTTTATCAATCCGGGGCTGCGCTTTCTGCTGGGTTGGCAGCGCTTCCTGATATTGGATTAATCAGCCAGACTGAATTTGCTCTACAGGGAAAATATCTTGCAGAGGCGGTCTCCATTCCTGTCATTTCTGATGCGGATACCGGTTTTGGAGAAACGATGTCCGTTGAAAGAACCGTTACGGAATATGAAGCTTCTGGATTGGCGGGATTGCATCTTGAAGATCAGCAGCTTCCCAAACGATGCGGACATCTCAGCGGGAAAACATTGGTCACACAAGAAGAAATGGTTGGAAAAATTCATGCAGCCGTCTCTGCTCGTCACAGTGATCAATTTGTGATTATCGCCCGGACAGATGCAAAAGAGGTTAACGGGATTGATGATGCAATCAAAAGAGCACAAGCATATGTTGATGCGGGTGCAGATATGATTTTTCCAGAAGCGATGCAAACGAAAGAAGAATTTGAAAAATTTGCGGAAGCGATTTCCGTTCCTCTGATGGCTAACATGACTGAGTTCGGAAAAAGCCCGCTCTTTTCTGCAGATGAATTGGAACAGATGGGGTACGCAGCGGTCCTGTTTCCTGTAAGTTTATTCCGGATTGGAATGCAGGCAGTTGAAAATGCTCTTGAAGAGATTCAGGAATCAAAAACTCAGGCAGGTCTTCTTAAAAAAATGCAGCCACGTTCTCGATTATACGAATTCCTCGATTACGAAGGCTTTGACAAACGGGATCAAAAATATTTTCAACTTGAAGAGTAAGCTGGAAACTGTGAGAAACTGGTTAAGAAGATCACAAGAATTAAGAAGCTGACATTATTTGTGCGATGAAAATGCCAGCAAACACGGCCAGAATTCCAAGGACCAGATTCAAAGAGACATTTAAAAATGCAGCTCGCATATCATGAATTTGCAGGGATTGAACTGTTTCATATCCGAATGTGGAAAAGGTGGTCAGGGAACCTAAAAAACCGGTGATCAGGAAAAGTTTCATGCGTGGAGAATCTGTCAGCCAGGTTTTCTGGACAATAAATCCCATCAAAATTCCAATGATAAGGCAACCTGTCACATTGACCACAAGAGTACCAGCTACCTGAAAATTGGGAAGCCTTTTCTGCACCCAACTGCTGATGGAGTATCGCGAGATGGCTCCGATTGAACCACCCAAGCCAACTATGATAAGTTGTTGTATTTTGTCAGACATAAAATTTAAACTGTATTCATGAAAAAGCAGTGTGGATTATAAATTGTGAGATAGAAACGGCAGCTGAATGGAAGCGAGGATCAATTGGTGATTTTCCAGAGGTGATCGTTGCTTCTCAGATAAATGGCACCGGAAGATAAAGCAGGCGTTCCAAGAATCATTTCATCCAGTTTCTGAGTTCCGACAATCTTTCCTTTTTTGCCAGAGAGATCAACTGAAAAGAGGGTCCCTTTTTCATTTGCAACAAAAAGATGATCGCCAGCGATAATTGGAGAACTGCTGCATCGACCACCGGAGAGACGAAGCTGCCAATTGATTTTACCATTTTCTGCTGAGGATGATTTCAAAACACCTGCACCGTTGATAGTGTAAATTTTATTTTCATAAACGACTGGGCTTGCTGTGGATGCACTGATATTCCCTTTTTCCCAGAGAAGTTCCGGTGTTGTAGAAGGTGCAGAAACGTTTAAAACTTTAATGCCGTCGACAGGAACAAAAATATGATTGTTCCATGTTGTGACAGAGGTCACGCTCGATCCGGAATCGAGCGATTTCCAGACAGTGTATCCTGTGCGAGGATCAATTGCTGCGATTCCTTTAAGAGAGGGAAGGATAACGAGATCCTGTTCTCCACGCATGATAGATGGGGATGCCCAGTTGGCATGACGGGGGCGTTCGATTTTCCAGACCGTCTTTCCCGTTTTCATATCGAGCCCGATTGCATATGCATCCGGTTCTGCTTCGACTTGAAAGACTGCAATTCCTTCAACGATGACCGGTGAAGAGGACATTCCCAAACTGTTACTTGCATCGGGAAAATCTTTTCCCAACCCCCGGTACCAAAGAAGATTTCCTTCCAGGTCAAAGCAGGCAACATCATTGCTTGAATAACTGGCAACAATTCTTTCGCCATCACTGGCAGGAGTAGGCGTTGCAACGCTGATTTTTTCATGGCAACCTGTCTTTCCCGTTGCCCAGAACTGGCGTTCCCAATCAATTTTTCCAGATTCCGTATTGAAGCAGACAATATGTAAACGGTCTTGCAGGAATCCGGTGCAACTGGTGATAAAAACCTTGTTGCCAACAACAATAGGTCCCGATGCTCCTTTGCTGTCAAGTTTCACTGACCAGGCAATCTGTTTCAGTTTAGATGGAATTTCTATTTCATTTGTACTGCCATTGCTGTTGCTACCTCGAAATTGTAACCAGTTTTCCGCTTGAGAATTGGTGATGGTAAAAAGAACAGACAGAATGATAAGAATGAATATTTTCATAAAGAAAACCTTGAACGTGAATGGAATAAAATCTAATAAAGATGAAAAATAGAAATTGTTTTTATTTGACAGCGAGAACTGCAGTGCCTGTTTGGTCACAAACTCGTATTTGGAATTGAAATTGTTGTGCCCAATCCTGTTTTTGTTCATTTTGACAAATTTTAACAAGGATCCTGTTTGTTCCAGCTTTGAATTTAGCAGGGATTTTATGTTGATCAAAACTGGTGCCACGGTGGTATTCTTCCAGTGAAGAGATTAATTCATCGTTCACCCGGATTTTCCATGCATTCGGAGTTCCAAATTTAATGATAACATCCTGACTTTGGCTACTTTTGAATTCATAAACCGCATACATGACCGCGCCTTTGTATTTGCCAATGTCTTTAGCAATATTGAGAATTCCATGATCATCTTCGGTTGAAATCGTTTGCCATTTCACTTGCATTTCTTTTCCGTCATAGGTTTTTGAAAGATCAATTTCCTTTTCAGGCGCATAAACAGCTTGATACCCGACTCCTTCACGATTTTCAAAAGGGCCTATGATTTTCCAGGATGCAAGAATTCCGAAATGTTTCTGTAAATTGGTTTCAATTCCCAGTTTTTTTAACTGTTTGGAAATTTTTGAGATCTGATCTTCATCAACAGCGCCGGTTAATGATTTCTGGAACGTTGCAATAGCTTTTTCTTTTTTGTCTTGTGTGAGTTCTTTTTTTCCTTGTTTGATCAGGAGTTCAATGGAATCCCTACGAAATTCGGGACTGGGATCTTTGAGCATATTCGGGATCATCCGGGTTTCTGCACCGGGATCCACTTTTAATAGCCATTCGTAGGCTACCCTGCGTGCGCGAGGCATATTGCCCGTCTCCAGGATAAAATGTTCCAGCATTTTTTGGGGAAGCTTTCCAGATTTCTTCAGCATGTTATCCGCAACGGTTTCAAATGCAGCAAGAAGATAATTTGCAGAATAATCGTTTGATTGATTGAATGCTTTTAAAACTTTGGTTATCGCAAGTTGATCCGCGTTTTGAAATAATTTCAAAGCTTTTCCTGCTTCACTATTTCCTTCACCATTGGCTTTGACTTTTAATAGAATTTGAATGGCATCATCAATTTGATCTGCATGAGCAGATTCTTCAGGAATCAATAGTCCGATGAGAATCAAGACTGTCAAAAGGTTCTTCAAGAAGAAGAATTGTTTCATATTAATACTCTCTGTGATTAATAAATTGCTCGGTCGGTTTATCCTGAACAAATGACGATTTAAAATTTAAGACAGGAAAGAATTATCAGGCATTTTATAATGGAGTAGACCCAGAAATCAAATCAGGCGAATTCATGATTAAAAATTACCCATATATTTGTCTTTATTTTCGTGTAAAGACTGCTTTTAAAGCGTTTTCAGTTGTTGAGTTACTAAGAAGAATAACACATATTCTGGTAAAATGCTTAAGGTTTAACGATTATAACGACGATACTGATTACATAAAGGAGCGTGAATTGCGCTCAGTTTACACGTTTTGCATGCCTGGAACCCAAGATTTACACATCTATGTTTCTCATTTTCTTAATAATCAAAATGAATATAACACCAAGTTATAAAGGAACTTGCGTAAATAGAAAATGGTTGTCCAGCAACGCTTCACTTGGAATTCGAGTGTTCTTATGTCTGTTAATACTCATCATTCCCTGTGGTTGCTCTTTAACGAACAAGTCGATTTCCTATCTTGGAGATGAAGAACTTGGTTATTACCGGGATGTGGCGACCAAAATTGAGTACCCCGTTCTTGAAGAAGAGGTAGATCATAAAGCTTTTGCAACCACATCACCTCGAAGACTAAGTGATCTGAAAAAAGATGAGGTCTGGGATGTAACTCTTATTGAGGTTCTTCATACTGCTTTGTCCAATAATCATGTCCTACGGGAATCCTCTCAGTTTCTGTCACCTTTTAATACATTGATGCGGAATCCGAATGGGTCTTCAACCATCTATGAACCTGCTATTCAGGAATCGGGTGTCCTGGGAAATCAACGGGGTGTGGAAGCTGCATTGTCTGATTTTGATGCACAAGTAACAACATCGCTTCTTTGGGGCAGGGATGAAAACGTCCAGAATAACATATTTGCCTCAAACGGTCTTCCCCCGGGAGACACATTAATTGATGAAACACTAAGCCTGAATTCACGTATACAAAAAACGATGGCAACGGGTGGTACATTTTCAATTAGTAATAATCTGAATTACTCAAGAAATAATACGCCAGCAAGATTATTTCGATCTGTTTACACAGACACATTAAGAGCTGAATATCGCCAGCCATTGCTTGCAGGATCAGGAATTGATTTCACAAGAATTGCGGGACCAATTGGTTCAAATGTCAACTCGGGTCTGGCTAGTGTTGACAGGGGAGTGATCATCTCACGAATCAATAGTGATATTGCGATTGCTGATTTTGAAATTAATGTCAGAAATATGCTTCATGATGTGGAATTTCTTTATTGGGATTTGTCACAGGCATATCGTGTTTATCATAGTGAAGTGAAAGCCCGTAATAATGCTTTAAAAACTTATGATCATATTACTGCTAAATCGGAATCAGGATTAAGGAATACCAGGGTCAATGACAAATTTCAGGCAGAAGTAAACTACCTTGAAGCAAGATCACGTGCGGAAGATGCACTTGCTAATCTTTTTAGTGTTGAAGGGCAACTCCGAAGAATAATGGGGCTTCCAGTCAATGATGGTAGAATTATTCGACCTCTTGATGAGCCTACGACAGCTGAATTTATTCCAGATTGGAATATCTGTCAGGTGGAAGCTTTATCCCAGCGTGTGGAATTACGAAAACAGAAATGGGATATTAAAAAACTGGAGTTTTCATTAAAAGCCGCCAAAAATTTAACACGTTCACGATTTGATTTTGTAATGAATTATCAGGTGAACGGGCTTGGCAATAATCTGATTGGTGGTAAAGACGATGATGGATCGACCATTGAAGGGTATCGTAATGTCTGGGGATCAATAACTCAAGGAAATCAAACCGGTGGAAATATTGGATTTGAATTTTCCAGAGCTCTTGGTAATCGGGCTGCCCATTCTCAGGTTAATTTTCAGGAATTGAGTTTAACAAGATCCAGGGCAGTACTTATAGAACAGGAAATGGAAATCAGCGCTGAACTGGCAGATGCTTTCCAGAATCTGGATTCCACTTATAAAAGGGCTGGAACAAAATTTAACCAGAGAATTTCTGCTGAAAAGTTGGTTCGAGCAAATGAGGAAAGCTACAAAGCAAACCTGACGGAACTTGACCTTTTGTTACAGGCACAGGTTAGGTTGGTCTCTGCTGAAACAGACTATTATCAAAGCCTTATTGAATACAATAAAGCAATTACAGAAATTCATTTCAGGAAAGGAACATTATTACAAAATAATAATATAACGCTGGCTGAAGGAAGCTGGGATCAGGAAGCATATGAAGATGCTCTCAGGCGTGCTCAGGAACGGACACACGCCTTTAAAGGACGAATACTTCGAGATTCAAAACCATTTCCGTTTGTCAAAAAACCGAATGCCACTTATGATTTTGAACGTCATGAATATGTCGAAGGAGTACCGGGTGAGATTCTGGAATATTCAAATGAAATCCCAATTCAAACAAATGATATTCAAGATTACTCAGAAGAAATTCCAAATTATAATGATTTGAAAAACAGTCCGGATGAAAATGGAGTACCATTACTTCCTGTTCCAAAAAATGACTCTAAGCCGATAAAACCGTTGATTCCTTTGCCTCAGGAAGAAAAGTATATCCCGAGAGACAAAACAGCTCAGGGAGCAGGAGAATTCGGATCTTCAGCAATTAATAAAAGCAATAAGTGGAAGAAAACAAGATTAAAGAAAACCAGGTTGAAAAAATCTCTCGGCCCAGTTTTAATTCGTAGGAATACAATTGAGCTTAAAAAACCAAAACCTGTTTCGACTGGCTGGAAATCGAGAAGACCCGGTCCAGAAATTAAACCCAATTCAGTATTCAAGCCCAATCCAGAAATCAAACCTAATCCAATATTGAATTCCGGATCAATCATTAATCCTAATCCAATTAATAACCTCACACCTGTCATTCAGAAAAGTGTGATTGAAATTCGTCCTGCAATAATTGAGAAAAGCACCGGCTGGAAAAAGCACAACGGTTAATTGGTTGAAATATTTATAGTTTCAATTATCGATATCTTTTGGGTACCAGATGTTTTTTAGAATTCCCGGTGTCTCCTGCAGGAAATCCTTCCATGTCGCAACCGGGATTGCAATTTCAGCGAGGGTTGCTGTTTTCATCGGGTCCGTTTGAGCAGTCATTGAATAAAGAAAATCTTCCATGCCGGGATTATGCCCGATGATCATCAAAGAATTTTCGTCATAATACAGCGTGTGAAGGATATCATAATAATCAATGACCGATGCATGATATAATTCTTCTCTCAATTCAACCGGGCATTCTAACTGCGAAGCCTTACTCACTAATTCAGCTGTTTTACGTGCCCGGACTGCAGTGGAAGAGAGAATGAGATCAGGATTCAAGGAGAGAGACTTCATCAGTTTGCCCATCCGGGGAGCATCCCGTTTTCCTCGAGAATTCAACGGACGATCATGGTCTGGTAACTGGGTATCCTTCCAACTTGATTTTGCATGTCTGAGAAGATAAAGGGTTTTCAATTCGGTCACCTCTTGAATAAAGTTCAATCCATGCAGATGGTCTAATTCTATGTATCAGGATTAGCCTGGTAAGTTTCAAAAACACCCCTTCGAGACTTTTTAGCAATTTTTGCCATTTGAGAAAATTCTCGATAAAGCTTCAACTGACTTTGGACAGGCTTTTCATTTTTGGCGAGTTTGGCTCGTTCATAAGTTCCATCTGGTTGAAGAATTTGAACTTTCAAAGTGTCTTCAAAATACGTATCAAGAATCTTTATCATTAACTGTTTGATTTCCTGATCCTCAACGGGAACCAGAAGTTCCACGCGGCGATCAAGGTTACGGGGCATCCAGTCTGCACTCGAAATATAGACAAGTTCTTCACCACCATGATGAAAATAGATAATTCTGCTATGTTCCAGATAACGGTCAATAATACTCGTTACCGTAATGTTATCCGATAAGCCTTTAATTCCGGGTTTGAGGCAGCAGATTCCCCTGATATTCAGTTTGATTTTCACTCCCAATTGTGAAGCTTTATAGAAAGCTTTAATAATTTTGGGATCAACCAGCGAATTGAGTTTGGCTTTGATGAAGGCTTTTTGTCCTTGTCTTTTTCGTTCAATTTCTCCCTGGATTAGGTCAAGAATGTTTTTTCTTAAACTGATTGGAGCCATATCAATTTTTTTGAATTTTTGTGGATCAGAATAACCTGTAATTGTATTGAAAAAGGTAGAAGCATCGAGCCCAAATTCTTCCTTGCAGGTAAACAGGCTTGCATCGCTATAAAGACCAGCTGTCTTTTCATTGTAATTCCCAGTTCCAAAATGAACATAACGTTGAATGCCTTGAGGCTCTCGTCTGATGATAGCACAAATTTTTGCGTGAGTTTTAAATCTTTTAACTCCGTAAATAACCTGAACCCCAGATTGTTCCATGTTTTTGGCCCAGTTAATGTTTCTTGCTTCATCGAATCGGGCTTTTAACTCGACAATAACGGTGACCGCAATACCGTTTTCAGCAGCTTGAATCAAGGCTTGTACAATCGGGCTGTCACTACTTGTTCGGTATAACGTTTGTTTGATTGCAAGGACATCTGGATCATTTGCTGCTTCCTCTATCATCCTTACAACAGGTTCATAGCTTTGGTAAGGATGGAACAGGAAGAGGTCTCCCTCTGAAATGAGGTCAAACATACTTTTGGATGGGTCAATCTGTGGAGATTGTTGGGGAGGCCATGATTCATATTTAAGTTTTTCAAAACCGGAAAGATTCTTTAACGACATGAAATCGCCGAGGTGCAAGGGGCCTGGCATGGGGTAAATTCGGTTTTCTTTTATCTCCAGGATGTTTTTTAGAAAGGCTTTTGTTTTAGTGGTAACCGAATCAGAAATTTCCAGGCGAACACAGGAACTGATTTTACGTGCATCAAGAAGAATCTGCATTTCTGCCAGCAAATCAGACGCCTGATCTTCCTGCAGTTTGATATCTGCATTTCGTGTGATCCTGAAGGGGACCGACTCAATAATTTTCTGACCCGGAAAAAAATGATTGATCATAAACGAAATAAGGTCTTCCAGGAGTATGTATTGGTATCCCCCCTCAGTTGGCAAGGTGATAATTCGTGAGACGGAATTTGCTAAGGGAATGATTGCAAATCGTGGTTGAGGTTCTTCTTCTGATTCAGGTTTTTTATCATCAGGAGAAAGCTGGACGCAGATATTTAGCGACTGGTTTGCAAGTAGCGGAAAATCTTCTTTCTTCATAATAGACATGGGAGTTAAAACGGAATAGATTTCATCTTCAAAATAATTTTGTACGTATTTCACCTGATAATCGGTCATTTCTTCTGCGCGAACTCTTTTGAGTCCAGCCTCAGAAAGTGCTGGTTCAAGATCGTCCAGAAAACATCGGTATTGTTCTTCCACCATTTGATGTGTTCGGGTTTTGATTGCCTCTAATTGTTCAGTTGCTGTCATCCCGGAAGGATCTTTGGAAACAACTTTCTGTTCCTGGAGAAGTTGTAAACCTCCGACTCGCACCATGAAAAATTCATCCATATTTAATGCGGTGATTGCAAGGAACATCATCCGTTCCAGCAAAGGAATGGAAGTATCAAGAGCTTCGTCCAGAACACGTTGGTTAAATTCCAGCCAGCTTAATTCTCTGTTGATAAAATCAGAAGTCGGTTTATTCATTACTGGTTCATTTCTCCTAACGATCGTTTTTTGCGAAGCAGGACTTTCAATCCAAAAATTTGTTCAAATAACTGGCCACGTTGTCTTAGTGCAAGTTGTTCAAGGGAAATATCATTCACATTCGGAATTGATATGATCAGCTTGTCATTATCGAGGTGACAATCAATTGTTTCAATTCTCTGGCTATAAGACCGATCAAGCGAATCTGCCAGCCGAAGAATTGCCGACAACTTTGAAACAGCAATGCGGCTTTCGCGATCAAGTGAGCTATAGCCCGGATGTCCTGGTTTTGGTGTAGCGCGACGATGGTAACGCGCAGTCAAGGCGACAATCATCAAATCTTTCTTTGATAGGCCAAAAATTTCACTGTTGTTGATAAGGTACATGGAGTGTTTATGGTGGCTTCCGGATCCAACGAAATGGCCTATTTCGTGAAGGATGGCAGAAACATAAAGAAGTAATGCATACCTGGAAGAGAGTTGATGTTCATCCTGAAGTGCTTCAAAAATCTGCAGGCTTTTCTGGGCCACATATTTTGCATGCGATTTTTCAAAAGCGAATTTTTTTCCAAGCGCCATTGCAGAACGAATGACCTGTTTTTTAAAATCTTCTGTCCATCCATGCTCAAGCAGTAATTCTTTCTGAAGGCCATCCCGCATGTTTACTTCTGCAACAAGGATTTCCTCAATATTGTATTCTTTTGCAATCATATAATAGGCTAATAGTGATGGAACAATGGATTCTGCATCGGGATAACTCAATTGGAATTTCTGTACAATCTGATCAACAGATCTTCCAATAATTTTGTTGATGAACCGGTCCAGTTTGCTGGTTTGAATTATTGAAGGTTCATTTTTATTATTCTTGATTCCAATTTGCGATGCAGCAAACCGAATGTCCCCTCCCATAGCAATCAGGTTCATTTTATCGCCGGGTATAACCAATTGGGTCATCTGGCTGAGAATTCTACGGATTTGCGTTTCCAGAATTTCTCGGAAATGTTCTTCAGAAGCGCCGGAAGCCTCAAACGTTTCCCATAGGCGAATGGAGCCGAGCCTGTAACTATGGGCTTCAATGACATCTCTTTTGTCAACATAGAGAAGTTCTGTACTTCCCCCTCCCACTTCCACGATGAGAGAATGCCTGTTGGAGACGGTGTCATTTGATTTCAGGAATTCCTGGATTCCCAGATAAGTAATTCGATTCACTTCCGCTTCATCAATCGGATCAATTTCAAAACGAGTTGCAGAATAAATACGATCGAGAAAATCGAGCTTATTTATGGCTTCACGAACTGCACTTGTAGCAACGACTCGAATCTGGTCCAGGTTTTCGATCTGGTATTCATCCAGGACTCGCCTGTATTTTTTTAGAATTTGAACACAATCTTCAATTGTCGATTTTCTGATCTCTCCTACCGTGAATGTATCTTTTCCCAGATTGACTGCCTGTGAAAGTCGATCACGATTACGAATAGTTCCATCCTAATCCATTTCTGCAATGGAAAGACGGATCGATGTTGATCCAACATCAATTACCGCGACCAGCTTGACTTCTCCTCCCAAGCTTGGAATCGAGGAATCAGATCGTGGTTTTGCATTCAATGTTTTATCCTCAGTAAGAAATAAATGTTAAGTGATTCGATTATGTAAAGGTAACGGTAATGGGCTGTTGATTATTTAAAATTATAT
>JAJRVU010000252.1 GCA_024277145.1 Planctomycetota bacterium | reverse complement strand
CGGGAATCAAATCGTGAAAACACCTCTTTTTTTATTTCTGGAGAAAAGGATGGAAAAGATTGACTTTAGTTCAGGAATTAATTCCTGAAAATGAAAAAGCCTTTATTAGAAATCAAACTTGACTGTGATCCGAATTCTGATGACCTTAAATTATGATTAAGATTATGGTTCAAAGATAACACCTCGGTCAGGAACTCCGGGTTTCTTGTACCAGCTTTTGAAAAAATCCTTTTCAGTTCCCTGATAAACACCCCGCTTCATATTCATCCAGGTGAGCTGATCCCCGACTGCGTAATAGATATAGGTTTTGCCATTCCACTCAACAACATCAGGGTCGGATGCATTAATGCCTTCGTCAATTTCCTTTGCGCTCAAAACCGGATTTGCGCTGCTAATTTCCCACGTTCTTAAATTTTTTGAACGCGTAATATAAGTTTCAAAGACATGCCGGGGGGACCTTCTTTCCAAATAGAGAACGTAGTAATAACCATCGACATATCGAATACAAGGGCATGCTGTGTAACGGTTCGTGCCAAAACCTGCATCGGGAAGTTTAGTCCAGTTTTTGAGATCTTTTGAAGTCGCAAATTTAGTCGTGAAGGCAGGCCACGAAGGATCATTGGATTCATAAGCCATCACAAATCCATCGGGAGTTGCACAGACTGAACTGTTGAAGAGATGTTCTTTTCCCTGAGTAATGACTTTCTTATATTCCCAATTATTTAGATCAGAAGATTTGAACATCGTCACATCATTCCAGTTTCCGTTTTCAAAACGTGAAGCGAAAGCATAAAAAACTCCATCTTGAACGAGGGCACATGCGAGACCGTATCCTTCTGCAAAACGAGCCAATTCTTTTCCAGTTTTTGCATCTTTGATGAGGAGATAATAGTCTTTACGGGTTCCACCAGATCCGGGACGGATACATTCCATATGGCAAAGTCTTCCTTTCCAAATGAAAGGAGTGATTTCACAGAGATCTTTTTTAATTATTTTTGTTGATTCAAACTGGACTCCACGACGTGGAAGTTTTGGAGGTAGAATCGATTGAAAAACATCTACCGGCCATTGTTGAAGTCGATGAAATCCTTTAGGAGTTTTCTGCTGGTACTGGACATAAGCAAGGACATTCCCTTTGGTTGTATAAGTGATATCCTTTGCAGTATCCTTGTTTACTCGAACACCGAATACCTTGTATCCCATCACGGTAGTGTTTTCGAGATCAACATGGAGAAGTTTTCCCTGCTCCACACTTTGAATAGCACCATCAATAGGGGTTCCGTGCGGTTGAGAAAAATTCAGGGCTACCAATTTGCACCGATCAAGTTTGATTCGCATATAAGTTTTAAACCCGAAATTTCCAGCCTTGAGTGCACATTGAGGGCTGGTCATGGTACATTCTTCAAAGATAACATCTGGTTGAGTTGGCATGGATTTATTTTCAACCCGGACATAAGCCCCGGCTGTATCTCCCCACCAGTCGAGAGCCCACAGATGACAACGGCGAAAAGTGATCGGCTCATCATGACGGGACAAACAATTTGCAACTCCTCCACCAAAAGCGCGACCGATGCTAACACAATCTTCCACAACCACGGTAAATGGTTTGGTCTGGTTAGTCAGGTCCCAGAAGAATCCAGCATCCCCACCTGTTGCATACAAGTGTTTCAATTTCCAACGATCCCAGGCAATTGCTGAAAATGTGTCATTTTTGTGTTTAGGCGACCAGCCTTTTTGAGTGGCCCGGATGGTACTATGCCAGTCGTAACTTTTGAATCCTTTTTTGGGATCTCCTGAGTCAATCACCACATTCCCTTTTGTTCCGGACCCGAGTGAACCATCGAAATCTCCGATCAATTCATTGTAAGATCCTTTTGCTCCTTTAAATGAGGGAGAAAGCATTGCTTCCATGTAAGTATCAGGACGAATAACAATCCGGTGTCCTCCTTTATTGTCAGGAATGGAATCAAGCGCAGTTTGAATGTTATTAAAAGCTTTGGCCCAGGTTGAACCATCCGTGTTATCACCCAGTTTGGAAACATAGAGAGTGCCAGGTTTCCCGGCGTCCCCATGCTCATTCCTTGATATTGAACTATTTGATAATGGCTTTGGTTCTCCTTAGATCAGGCAGACCACAACAGATGCGTATTCTTTTACTGATTTCTCTCCAATGTTTATAACAGATAATTTTCCCTGACTTTTAACTTCCAGTTCCGTTTTATTTTTATCAGCAAGCAGGTAAGCTCCGCGCACTACGTTCGATAAGGCAGGTATCGCCAGTTTTCCACTTGCAGGCCATTTTATCACATGCAAATACAAGGGTGTCAGACCGTCCTGCAGTTTTCCGGTTGTGCATCGTCCCCAATCAAGTTGCTTCGAAAAAGGACTGGCTGATGTGCCGTAGATTGCTTCGCCATTTTTTGAAAGCCAACGACCAACCTGGCGTAATTGTTGAGGGCAGGGGGGCGGAATAGTACCATCAGCAGCAGGACCAATATTTAACAAATAGTTGCCCCCCTTACTGGCACAGTCGATCAGTTGATGCATTAGAACATTGGTTGGCTTCCATGATGAATCCTGCCGTTTATAGCCCCATGTATTATTCATGGTCATACATGTTTCCCAATCCACGCCGGGAAGACCGGCAGGGGGAATTTGCTGCTCAGGTGTGCCGAAGTCACCAGCATATCCTCCTTCTCGCGTAAGTCCTTCCATACCTTGTCGCCCTTTGTCCACTCGATTATTAATCAGGATAGAAGGCTTCAAAGAACGCAGGTAGGCATATAAATCCTGGCCATGTTTGCGAGTCCAGCTTTTGTCCCATTCACCGTCGAACCAAAGTATGTCAATGTTCGGAGCAATCTCAAGCAGTTCCCTGAGTTGTTTTTTCATGTAACTGATGTACTTGTCAAAATCGGGTTTGTGAGTGCGACGATCCCACGGAAAACGAGGAGTATAATCAGGATGGTGCCAGTCAAGAATGGAATAGTAAACACCGAAACGCATACCATGACGCTTGCACGCCTCTGCCAGTTCCTTAACCAAATCGCCATTACAGGGTGATGATTCGATGTCATAATCTGTATATTTTGATTTCCACAGGCAGAAACCTTCATGATGCTTGCTTACCAGAATGATGTATTTCATCCCTGCATCCTGAGCAAGTTTTACGTATTCGTCAGCATTGAACTTTGAAGCAGTGAATTTTTTGCGAAGATTTATGTATTCTTTGAGGGGAGTCTTTGCTTCCTTCATTGTCCATGAGCTTATCCCTTTGATTTGTTTTCCTTTCCACTCTCCACCAGAAGCACTATAAAGCCCCCAGTGAATGAACATCCCGAAACGGGCATCACGCCACCAATCCATCCGAGAGTCATCCACTTTGTTCGATTCAACAGAATGTCTTCCAGTTGTCGAATCTCCCGCTGTTAAAAATAATGACGGAAGCAACAAATTCGTCAGAACAAGGGCTAATAATAAACTGAGTAATTTTGGATTAAAGATGCGTTGCTGCATGGTTATTCTTCCTGGATGTAAATACTAAATAGATAGTCAAGAAATTACAGGATGTGCACAATACAAAATATTCAGTTCCGTATCTTGTTATTTGTCTGCTTGCATCCTTACTTTTATTGTATAACACATAAAATATTATTTTTTTGGGCTGGCATTGTTTTGTGGAAAAAATCCAGTAAGTAATTCTTTCAGCGTACCTGCAAAATACGCTTCGGCTAGAAACTCATGGCCTTTCTGATCACCCCACGAGTAATTGATAATTACCCCGCCTTTGTATTCACAGAAATCTACGTCAGAGTTGTTCCGGTTCATCGCCTGGGCGACTTCTTTCCGTTGCGAATCCGTGAGATGATCATTGGAAATACGCTTATCGGTCTGGTCAAAATGCATGATGGGATTCATCGGGCTCGACTCCCATTGTATTAGATCTTTTGAACGGACTATTGCTGGATTATATTGCCCTTTGCCCATTGATTTAAGAAAGACAACGTAAAACATTCCATCTATATAGCGAATTGTAGGACAAGCTGAATAATGTTTTTTAGTAAATACAGCCGGTTCATCAATTAGCTTCCAGTTCTTCAAGTCTGTTGACTCTGCAAACCGATTGGTGAATCCATGTCCGACAATTTCCGGAGGTCCACCAACTTCGAAAGCGATCACATAACGATTACCTGCCTTGCAAATACTACTGTTGTATAGCTTCCAACCCGGCAAATTCAGAATGCGTTTTGAATGCCAGGTTTTCATATCTCGGGACCAGAAAAGGTCAATCGCCTCTGCCCCCCAGCCCGGCGTGCCTAGCACATACATCGTTTCTCCGTCAACCAGAGCACTCCCCAGATCATGCCCCTCAGCAAATGCTGGAGTTGCCTGTCCCGTAGATATATCAACGAAGCGAAAATAAGGTTTTCCAACACTGTTTTTTTTATATCTGGTTCGGACAGATTCGAAACGGTACAATTGATTAGCAAAGACAATTGGTTGAGTTTCGACCAGATCCAAGTCAATCGTACCGAGTTTCTTGATAAGAGGCCTTCCAGTTTTCTCCACAGGTGCTTTCTTTTTTGCAGTGAAACTTACCGGAGATTTGATATCCCCGGAGTCATCTGCTGATATTGATAAAGGAAGCAATTGCATTGCGAGCACTAAGGTCAAATACAAAACGATTGAAATGGAATTAAAGGTGCGGTGCATCATGTTTCTCTTCCTTAATGCAAATGCTGAATGAATAATAAAGACTGGATGATGCACAGTAAAATATCTCTGCGACATCTCTTTTTTTTGCTATTTATTTTTTTTTGCTTTTTCCGCATAACCAAGCGAAGCACCTCCATCGGGAACAATTTCCTGGCCGGTAATAAAAGAGGCTTCCGGGCTTGCGAGAAAAGCACAAACTTCACCGATCTCATCCACGGTTGCCATTCGTCCCAATGGATGCCAGCGATCTACCATTTCAAGTGCTGCTTTCGCATCGTATTCACTTCCAGCCCATTCCTGCATTAATGGTGTCATCACTCCTGCAGGGCAAACAACGTTAACTCGCACTTTCTCAGATGCCAAATCAAGGGCCAGCGCTTTAGTCAATCCAATCTGACCTGCCTTTGTACTGACATAAGCAGGTGCAGCGGTTTGTCCCATCATCGCAACAGCACTTGACATATTGATAATGGAACCATGTGTTTCCTTTAGATAGGGAATTGCAAATTTGCACCCCATAAAAGTACTGGTAAGATTCAAACGGACGAGTTGTTCGAACTCTTCAATACTCACCTCTGAAATATTCTGAGCAGGTGGATGCCAGCCAGCATTATTCACCAGGCAATCAATTCGGCCGAATTTCTCCACAGCCCGTTTGAATAACTGTTTCATATCCTGTTCGCGACAAACATCACAGGAAATAAAAAACGCTTCAATCCCCAAAGCTTGTAATTGTTCCTCCGCTTCACGCCCTGTCTTTTCATTGCGTGCTGCTATCACAACTTTTGCACCGTGCTGACCAAAAACTCTAGCACATCCCAAGCCGATCCCTTTAGTGCCACCGGTAATAACAGCAACCATTTCGGTTAATTTGAGTGATGGTTTTGGCCTATTATCTATCGAGTTCATGAATTACTAATCCTTAAGATTTTGAAACATAACTTTGGCAACTCCTTGAGCAGAATTGTTGATATGTTCATTCATTCTATGACGAACTAATTCAGCATCGACTGCCAAGTATGCCTCGATGATTTTTATATGATCAGTAACAGCACTTAATTGAACATTAGATAAATTTTCTGTCACCTGCCGGATAGCACGCATCAATACATTATATCGTTCAATTTCGTGAGCCAGTCTTCTATTGGAACAGAACTTCTGGATGAGTTCGTGGAGAGCAAGATCAGTAGCGATCGCATTTTCAGACCAACTCTTATCGGTTTCGGTAATTTTAGAGAGTTCCACTAACTGTTTATGGAGTTCCTGAAGTTGCTCAATCGGAATTCGAGTACATGCGTCAAACGCAGCTTCTGATTCCAGGATGCGCCGTATTTGAAATATTTCATGAAGTTCAGTCGAACCAAATTCCAGGCAAACAGCACCTCGGTTAGGAAGAATTTCAACAAATCCCAAAGTTGCAAGTTCAATCAATGCTTCACGAACTGGTGTTGCACTGACTCCAAGCTGATCAGCAAGCCGTTGAATAACAAATCGATCACCAGCCTGAACACTGCCTTGAAGAATAGCAATGAGCAGATTTTCTGTAACACTATCACGCAAACCAATGTTCCGTGTTAGCGGAGAAATGGATTTGAACTCCGTTGACATCTTGGTAATACTAGCCATAATCATATATGATATATTATATATGATTTAGATCAAGGCTCACGAGGAACATTTTTTTGCCACAAATTCAATCTCTTTCAAAACGGCTTAACCACACAATTTTAAAGCGGTTCGGTTCGGAAATACTAAAATATTCGGGGCTTGAAGAGCCGTCCGCTCAACTGGTGAGTGACTCGCTTGTTGAATCGAATCTTCGTGGAATTGATTCTCACGGAATAGCAAGACTACCTCATTATCTGTCTCGCATTCGTGCTGGCAGCATCGAACCCCGACCGGTCATTGACGTAAAAAAGCTAGCACCAGCAACTTCAATAGTTAACGGTGGAAATGGTCTGGGGCAGCTTGTCATGTGGAAAGCGGCCGAAGAAGCGATACGATTATCGAAAGAAGCAGGAGCTGGCTGGGTTGCAGTAAACCATTCCAGTCATTGTGGTGCATTGTCTTACTACGGATTGAAAATTGCTGAAGCTGGAATGATCGGTTTTGCTTTTACACACGTTGATCAAATGGTTGTTCCGCACGGATCGTCAGAACCATTCTGTGGCACAAATCCCATTTGCATAACTGCCCCTGGTCTTGATAACAAAATGCTTTGTTTGGATATGTCAACCAGCATCACACCCTGGAATACCATTCGCAACGCAGCTACTGAAGGAGTACCGATTCCTTCTGGCTGGGCGGTCGATGACAATGGTGACGACACAACTGATCCAAATAAAGTTACAGCAATTCATCCCTTTGGTGAATATAAGGGCTCAGGTCTGGGAATTCTTATTGATGTTTTATGTGCCATGTTAAGTGGAAGCCCTGCAGCTCCAAATATTCCAAAAATGTATGGAGATTTATCAAAACAGAGATCTCTTGGTGGCCTTGTAGGAGCCATCGATATTTCACGATTCCTACCCTTAGATATCTTTCACCAACGAGTTTCGGAAATGATGCATACGATCGGAAGTTTAAAACCTTCTCAAGCAAACGGTCGTGTTCTTTATCCGGGAGAACCTGAGATGATTTGCCGTGAAGAACGATTGGCTAATGGAATCCCTCTTGGTCTCGGAGTGATCAAGGAATTGAATCAATGTGCTGTGGAATATGAAATTGCACCTCTTACCGATTTCATTACAACTTGAACGACCAATAATCGTCATTAGAAAGACTGAGACATGCGAATCGAAACAGTTGACTTGGTCATTATTGTTGCATACCTGATTGGAATTGTCGTATTAGGACTTTATGCATCCCGCAAAGAAAAGAATACAACGAGTGATTATTTTCTTGCAGGTCGATCACTCCGTTGGCCTATGATCGGCCTGTCATTGTTCGCAACAAATATTTCAACCGTACATTTAGTCGGATTAGCTTCTTCAGGTTACAAAGATGGCCTCGTCTTCGGAAACTTTGAATGGCTCGCTGCTTTTTGTTTGATTTTACTCGGAATAGTATTTGCCCCTTTCTACTTTCATAGCCGCGTGACGACGTTACCGGAATATCTGGAAAGACGATATTCTCCCGCTTCGCGTATGGTGGTTGCCGTAATGGGTGTATTTGGCGCATTGTTTATCCATATCGGAGTCTCTCTTTATGCTGGCGCGACAATCATTGAACGTTTTTTTGATCTTGATCCGATGCTTTCAATCATTGTCATCTCAATTGCTACTGCAGTTTATACCGTCGTGGGTGGGCTAATGGCTGTCGTCGTAACTGAAGCGATTCAAACAGTCCTATTACTTGCGGGCGCGGTCATCATTACAATTTTCGGAATGATGGCATTAGGCGAACAAGGAATCACAACATATGCAGATTTAAAAGAAGCTGTTGCACCACAACATCTTTCCATGATTCATACCGAAGGAGGTTATGCCTGGTATGCAATGCTATTAGGTTATCCGGTTTTAGGGATTTGGTATTGGTGTGCTGACCAAACAATCGTTCAAAGAGTATTGGGGGCGCGTACCCAACGGGATGCACAACTTGGACCGTTATTTGCAGGGTTCATCAAAATATTACCCGTTTTTCTGATGGTCTTTCCGGGGGTTATGGCATCCGTTTTATTTAGTGATTTAATTGGTGATAAACCAGACCAGACGCTTCCCGTAATGATTGAACAGCTTGTGCCTACAGGATTAAAAGGGTTGCTCGCTGCTGGGCTTTTGGCCGCATTAATGTCAACAGTTGCCGGAGCACTGAATTCCGCTTCCACACTTGTCTCGATTGATCTTGTTGGACGCATCTGGCCTAAAACATCTGAAGAACAGCTAGTTAAAATTGGTCGAATAACTGCAGTGGTCGTCATGATTGCTGCGATGGTATGGAGCACGCAAGGTAAACATTTTGGAGGTATTTTTGCAGGTCTCAATCAGATGATTGCCTGCCTTGCACCGCCGATTACAGCTGTGTTCCTTTTGGGCGTCTTCTGGCCTCGTGGTACGAGCCAGGCTGCTTTTTACACACTACTAGGCGGTTTTATTCTTGGGATTATTGTATTCATTGCCGACTTCCCAGCCTTTGGATATGAATACGTCTCAAAGCAATTGGGCATCCCCTTCATGTTGCAAGCATGGTGGCTGTTCGTGATATGTTGCCTTTTCTTTGCAATGGTGAGCTTGATGACAGTTCCCCCGAAACCGGAGCAGGTCGATAATCTGTGTTGGTCAAATCCTTTGGCTGCCTTGAAGACTGAATCGATCAGGTCAATCCAAGATCCAAGAATACTATCACTATTATTAATGGCTCTGATGTTTACACTTTATTGGATTTTTGCATAGTAAACATTTCTTTCACAATTTTTCAGGATAGCAAGCATTCAATAAAATGATATCCTGAGTAGAACCGGCTCAGCGAATTGACTCAGCAGAAGATAATTGACTGTAAGAAAATAAGTTGACCGAAATAATAACTGCGTAACCGTTTCAGCATACACACGGGGCCGTCGGGCCGAGTTGGCCTTTCGCGAGGTCCATTGGATTCAGCGGAACGAAGGCGTAACCCCCGCCATTAAAAAAAATAACGATTATTCTTCAGGTGTGACTTCTAATGCACCAGAACCAATAAACAACCATCGAATTGCCTGCCAGGGAAAAGGCCATTCACTCACCTGTACAGCAACCGCTACATAATTATCATCTAAAACAACTCCATCCCACCATTCCCAAAATCTCGAATCCAATTCCGGTAAAAATGAATTCATAAACATTTCCACTGACCATTTATCCTTTTCTTGTTCTTCAAGTTTAGTTTCTAATGGTTTTGCTAAATATTCCTCAATTTCTTCAGCTGATGGGTGCGGTATACAATTATCTACAAAGTAGGCTGGAAGTTCTTCTTCCCATACTATTGAATCAAATTTTAATTTCTCAGTTAATTGGAGTGCAACAGTCAATGTTTTTCTTGCTGTTTTAAGAACCTCTGTTGAATCTCCATTACACTTTATAAGAAAACGTACTGTACCTAACCCACCAGGAGTTTCATTTTCATCTGGCCGTTCTTCTAATCGATTCATTTCATCATTCATCGAATTCCTACTCTTCCGCTTACAACCTTGCCTCCAATGCGGAATACTCAAGATTAAACTTGCGACCAGCATGAACAAGCGCTTTCAACGTAGCTACTTCAAAGGCCACTTGCATTTCCTCGCGACTGCATTCCGCCAATTCACGGGTATCAAGTTCAATAGCCAAAGGAAGGTCACCGTATTCTTTGTCGATCTGTTCATAGTGTGGTTCCTCTTCGTTTTTAAGGCCATACCGCAATGAAATAGTAACCCACTCAAAAGGGGCATCGTTTAAAAAACCGCATTCTATCATTATTTTTTCCAGCTCATTTCTTACAGTCGTTCCCACGGCAATTGTATAGTGAGGTAACCTCATTGTAGTCATAGCTGTACCACACAGGCCTAACTTACGATTGTGTTTTTTTGGCATTATAGTCACCTGTTATTTTTATTTCCGGGTAAAGCGTCTTCGCCGAATATACGACGAAATAGCTCTATGGTTCGTGTTTCATGGGTTCTGGCAGAGCGTTTGTCAGGGAATGTCTTGCGGATTTCCGATTCGTAGAAATCCCCTGTTTCTTTCGTAAAACGGCGTGCCTGTTCTTCTCCACGAATAGAAGCACCATCACGTACGCGAACACCTTGGGCACTCTCTCCAATCTTGTAAGTTCCATTTGGTCCTTTGATCCGATAAACATGTGTGTCGCCGATGTAATCCAAGGAGTTCTTACTTATTCCTCTTTTAGACGCAACATCATCGGCGAAACCTGCCAAGCTTCGCAAACCAAGCTTACTAAACCTTGAGGCAGCTTGTCCAGCACTTACAGTTGTGTTAAAGGTTAATGTGCTGTATCGAATTGCAGATGCAGTAAGCAGTGCCCGACCAGTATTGTTATTAAGAGCAGTTCGGGCAATTCCTGCACCAGCGAAATAAACACCTTTTCCAACTCCCAAGAATGCAACACTAAAGGCTGCACCACTCACTGCGTATTCCGCGGCAGCAATAGTACTGAAATCTGCAATGTTTGTATCATCGATATAGCTTGCCGCTGAAGCGACAGAGTATGTCCCAATATACTCAGCAGTACCAGAGGTGGCACCAACAACTAATGCTGTAGATAATCCAGAGAGTCCTAAATAACCTGCAATGCCTGCACCGAGGTAACCCCCAGCAGCACCGCCAATAACGCCGCCTCCAGTAATTACAACGAGATCAAAATCACTGTAGGCAACCAGTGCTTCGTCACCCACAATGGAGCGGAAATTTTTACCAATGCCTCGATTGATGAAGTTGGAATAGGAATCCGGTCCATCAAAAGCGTCAAGGATGTTAGTTGAAGATGTTACCAGTTCGGAGTCATCGGTACTGATCGATTGATTGAGTGGATCGTTACCGTTGAGGGTGTATTGGCTGGAGCCGGGAACTGCAGCACCGGGAGTGATGAATCGGGCGAGATCACCAGCGATACCAACGCCATGTCCGGTTTTGCTATCATCCGGTTTATTTTATGACCGGACTATATAATCATTGATTCTTGTTTTTGGGTAACAGATAATATTTTGCTATTTCTCTTGCTTCTTCTTCAGTGGAAGGCTCTTCAACTTCATAATCTTCATTGTTAAGCATTTCCATCCATGAAACAGATTCATCTGCAAATGCTTCTTTAACTTCTTGACGCAAAACAGGTTCCTTTTCATACGAATCAT
>JAJRVU010000251.1 GCA_024277145.1 Planctomycetota bacterium | reverse complement strand
TCAGTCTTTCAACCACGCCCACATAATTGATCGGTCGGGTCATTTGAGTGACAAGTAATTCCAGAATTTCATTCGGGTCAGAAACATAACTGTTATTGACTGTGCTGAGGACTGGAATCCGTGGTGGAGACATCTTTAATTTCTGCAATCCTTTACGGAATGGTTTTTTGACATCTTCCATTAACGGAGTATGGAACGCAGCGGGAACGTTGAGAAGTTTTGCCTGATAACCTGCAGCTTTAACTGTCTCTGCAAAGGAATTCAGGTCAGAAGCATCTCCACCAACAACTGTCTGTTTAGGACTGTTGCAATGTGAAATGTGTACTTTATCTGTATATTCAGTGATCAGTTTTTCAATAATTTTTTCAGGTGCTGATGTTGAGAGCAGGGCACCGATTGGTCCTTCACAGGAATTAATGGAATCACATCGTTTTCTGGTCGCCACGATTGCTTCACGAAAACTCCATGTTCCCGCAGCCACATGAGCAGCTAATTCTCCAAAACTATGGCCTGTCACACATTCGACTGGAACTCCCAGAGAATTTATTGTGGAGCACATGATGGAATCTGCAATCATCAAAGAAAGCTGAGTCAGCCAGACATCTTTGCCGAGGCGATCTCCATCGGTCCATGCGAGTTTGGCAAAGGAAGGAAGATACAATGCAGCAAGAACCTGATCTGCTTCATTCATCGCTTTTTTTGCTGGAGGATAATGTTCAATAAGTTCCTTCAGCATCCCCGAATATTGGGAACCTTGTCCCGGGAACATCAACGCGATTTTAGGAACTACATTACTGGTTTCAGAATAAAAAATTCCTTTGTCAGCAAGAAGAACACGTGATTCCGGGTTAGAAATCATTTTTGAAGCGAGTTGGCAACTCTTGGCTAAATGAGCCCCGTTTTCAGAAACAATGGCCAGTCGAAACTCGTCATTTTTTGTGAATGGATTGTGAGTGAAATCTGCATTGGAATTATTGAAAATTCGATCAGGGTCAGCTTGTGCATCAGCCAGAAGAGTTTGTAATTCTTCTGAACTTGCAGCACCGAATCGAGTGATTCGCCAACCTGCAAGGTCGCTGATTGTGGCCTGTTGTTTTTCAGTTGCAGTGATATTTTTAGATGTTGTGACATTTTCAGTTTTTGTATTAGCTGCAATTGTTGAATTAGCAGAAAAATCTTCAGGAGCAACGCGAGTCATTCCTTCAAGGATCAAATGGTAAGCAACTTTTGATTGGCCGTAACAACTGACTCCTGCATAAACTTTTCCATCTTCATTAAGCCCCTTTATTTTTTCAGTTTTTGAAGCTGGTATTATCGTTTTGTGATAAGGTGCAAGCACAGGCATGTTATCATCAAATCCAACATTCTGTGAAATGCTTGTGTTATTAATTTGCTTGACAGCTTTTATCAAGGAGAGGATACCCGAACCTCCACCCATGTTTCCAAATTGACTGGTTGCAGAACCAATATGGACAGGTGTTTTCAGTTTGGGTGAAGAATAGGAATCTGCCAGAGCTGCAAGTTCTTCTTTATCATGAACCGGATGTCCGTATGAACTTGATTCAATCAGGGAAATTTGTTCCGGGTTAATTCTGGATGAACTGAATGCACGAGTGGCTGCAGTTTGAATACTATCCTGAAGTGCATTGGATCGCGAAACACCTGAACCCCGAATCACTGCTTGTACCTGATCACCATCCCGAACAGCATCGGAAAGACGTTTCAGGATAAGGACACCTGCACCTTCACCCATCAGCCCCCCATCTGATTCCGGATGGAATGGGCCATTTGGATGATCTTTAGCGAGAATTCCTGCTTTGTCAAAGGATTCGAAATTACCATAACCCATTGATCGTTGACCTGCTGCGCAAATCATCATGTCTGTGCTTCCGGATCGGAGGATATCCATGCAGGCTTCAATTGCAGAAAGGGAAGAAACATCACCAGAATCGACAGCAACTGCACCCCCCATTAAATTGAAGGTTTTTGTTATTCTGGATGCAAGAGAGCTGGCTGTAAAACTGCCTGTTTCATCAATCAGTGCAGGCATTTTTTTCAGGATCACATCTTCATATTCATCTGCAATACGTGTGATCTCTTCTTCGCTCACTCCTCTTTTTTGTAAAACATTATGAAGAAGAGCTCGAAAATCAGGTAGTCTTAATCCAACCTGTAAGTCCAGGGAAAATTCACCACCGAAGATTGTTCCCACAACAACACCTGTTCGGGAACCGTCAAATTCTTTGTTGACGTAACCTGCATTTCTTAACGCTTCATCTGCTGCATCAAGAAGCATGAACTGTAAAGGATCTGCATTATGAACTTGCTTGGGAGGAACTTTATGTTTTTTCCAATCGTATTCATAACCTTGAATGTATCCCCCTTTTGAGATGGAAATTCCCCAATGGCTGTTTGGATCCCTCTCCAAAATCTTTTTGGTAATCCATCGACCTTCAGGAACTTCACATTTTTGGTCAACTCCTGATTGAATGGTTTCCCAAAGAGCATCAACGGTCATGGAACCGGGGAAAATGGAACCCATGCCGATGATTGCGATGGCATCATCATCAGAGTTTTCCTGAGAATTATTTTCTTCTGGAGTATTAGAAACAGGAGTTGGTAAATATTCATCAAGAATGACGTGCACATTCAATCCGCCAATACCGAATGCGTTTACAGCTGCCCGGCGGGGAACACCTTCAGCAGGGGAGGGCCAGCTTAATTTTTGTTGAGGGACAAAGAACGGAACCTGATCCCATTCAATTTTTGGGTTTAATTTTTTAATATTGATTTGTGGGTAAACTGTCTGCGTTTGGATCGAGAGAACGGTTTTGATCAGTCCTGCCAATCCAGCAGTTTCCAGGGTATGTCCGACATTGGCTTTCACACTTCCGATGGGAATTTTATATCCTTCAGGAAAGTGTGGACTGAAGACATCTGTCAATGCAGTCATTTCTGTTGCATCGCCGACTTGTGTGGAGGTGGCATGCATTTCGATATACTGAATATTCTGATAACCATCTTCTAATTTATCGTTGGCTCTTTTAACAGCTTCAATCTGTCCTTCTTTTCGTGGAGCCCACAGGCTTTTTCCTTTTCCGTCAGAAGAGATGCCAACACTTTTAATGACGGCCTGAATGTTATCGCCATCCTGGATTGCCTGATCAAGCGTTTTTAAAACAAAAACAACATAACCTTCACTGGCAATAAGGCCATCTGCATTTTCATCATACGGGCGAGAGCCGGTTTTGCTTAATGATTGGGCTGCAGAAAACAGAACTAGTGTATCCGCCTGACAGTAAGATGCACTTCCTACAACTGCTGCATCAAGTTTCCCTTGTTGCAATGCAAGAATCGCAAAATTCAATGCCTGGAACCCGGAAGCACAGGCAGCGTCAAACGACATGGAAGGACCATCTAGCTCAAACGCTTCTGAAATTAATGAAGCTGCATGGAAAGCATTTGCTCGCATTTCCAATCGTGGATCATCTTTTGAAATTCCTGAACGAGCCTGATCAACAAGTTCGTTGATGATTTCTTCTTTTTTGCCATTCGCAACTGCATCAAAAGATTTCACATCATGCAGGCAATGCGAACTTTCACCTATTGTGCGTGCGAACATGATTGGTCCGACTTCACCTGGAGGAGGTGTGTGTCCCAGATAAGTTCCTACAACTTTGTCCCTGAATTTTTTGGGATCAATATCCCCTTGTTGAAATGCAGCAGAGGTAACGTCCAGCAGAGTCAGGTGCGCGGGGTGAGAAGACTCCAGCAGCTTTTTGGAAATCGGGCACGCGTTGATATCAAATGGTTTTTGAGGTACGACTCCCCCGAGGGAAGTGTAAGACTTCGTCCTTTTACCTATTTCCGGATCATATTGAAGTTCCCGGTTCATTCGACTTTCGGGAAGTTCACCTAGATCAGAACGGCCTTCGTCTAATAATTTCCAGAATTCATAAAGGTTTTCTGCGCCTGGAAGACGGCAGGACATACCTACGATAGCAATAGGTTTATTTTTGTATGAAGTCATTATTACCCAGCTTGACTAAAATAAATTGTCTGAAATTTCTGTGTTTCCTTACTGAAAAATGATCATCCTGAATAAAAGATTAGAGAAAGTACTGTACCAACTCACTAAGGTTGGTTAGCCCTGAACTGTTTTCGCCCAATGAAACAGATCAGTTCAGGACATTAGGAAATCAATGATATGATTCAGCGTTGGATAATCATCCAATGACATATCTTCGGTGATTTCAATTTCGACTTTGAGATGTTCAGCAAGTTCACCAAACATCTGTGCTTTTTTAATGCTGTCGATTCCGAGATCCGCTTCGAGGTCTGCATCAAGCTCAACCATCTCTTCAGGGTAACCGGTTTGTTCAACAACAAAGTTCACCATGAATTTTTCGAGTTCCGGTCGGGAAAGTTCTTCGCCCGATGGTGATGTGACTCCCGCTGTTGGTGCAGCCGGTGTCGCAGCAACCGGAGTTGGTACTGCAGGAATAACCGGTGCCGTTTGGGGCACCATTGGTTGCGGAACCATTGGCTGCGGAACGACTGCTTGTGGTGTTGCAGTGTGACCATTACTCATGGCGGGTGCCATTGGTGTTGGTACTGCAGGAGCAGTTGGTATAATAGCTGCTGTTGATTGTGTTGCAGCAGGTGCGGGAGAACTCAACAGGAAATCAATGATATGGTTCAGTGTTGGATAATCATCCAATGACATATCTTCGGTGATTTCAATTTCGACTTTGAGATGTTCTGCAAGTTCACCAAACATCTGTGCTTTTTTAATGCTGTCGATTCCGAGATCCGCTTCGAGGTCTGCATCAAGCTCAACCATCTCTTCGGGGTAACC
>JAJRVU010000250.1 GCA_024277145.1 Planctomycetota bacterium | reverse complement strand
CGGCTTCATGGATCAACTTTCGAGAAGAATTTGCAAGGTTTTGGAATGATTCAAATAGGAACCTTGCAAATTTTACCGAGCAATCCTCATATGAAAACCCTGAAATCAAAGATTAAAAGAGATTTGTCAGGGACGACTAATGATATTCTATATGTACGGACTGAAGCCGATGAATTAATCAATTTCCAGAAGAAAGAGTATACCAATAATTGGAATTAATTACGGTTGTTGGATTCATTTTCCATACCAATCCTGAACCACATGTACAGTTAAGATGTCGTATGTAATGGTTAAGTGCTATTGGTATTGAAGGAATTTAAGAACTTATGCTGTTTCAACTTGACGAAAAGCGACTGAGAACGTAATTTCTTTCTCATCGGGACGATTAGCTCAGTTGGCTAGAGCGCCACGTTGACATCGTGGAGGTTCGCGGGTTCGAGTCCCGCATCGTCCAGTCTTAAAGCCTTTGTATGATTCAACTTAGAACATATAAAGGCTTTTTTATTCTGGACACATTTTAGTTTTGGACACATTTTTGGACACATAAAGTTAATCACAAGGACCACTTTTCGGACACATAAAGTTAATTCCACCTTATCCCCTTCTAATCTTTTCCAAAGGGCATACGCCCCAGGTAAGAAGCTTTAATGGGATCAAAAGAACCTTTCAGCACACACCATCTCATAAGCCTGTCTCGTAATTGAGGCAGGCTTTTTTAATGCCATTCAACCTGCTAAATTAGATAACGAAAGGAAACTTATTATGGCAAAATTCAAACCTCATAAACTTACCCGAAGAGAAAAACAAATCATTGAAGTAATTTACCGCATGGAATCGGCATCTGTTGCAGATGTATTAGGTAATATGCCTGATCCACCAAGTTATTCTGCTGTTCGTGCATTAATGCGATTGATGGAGGAAAAGGGATACATCAAGCATAAAAAAGAAGGTGCTAAATTTATTTACTCCCCTGTACAATCTCGATTAAACGCATCTAAAATTGCAGTAAAGAATCTTGTGAATACTTTCTTTGAAAACAAAACAGAAGATGCTGTAGTAGCTCTTATTGATTCATCAGACATTAAGCTAAGTGATGCTGATATGAAGAAAATATCTAAGATAATTGAAAAAGCTAAATAGGGAATCTAAGAACATGGCAAAAATTATGTACTGCTCAAGCTGTGAATACATTGGACCTCCAAAGAAAAAAAGAGGTCTTTTGATCTGGGTTCTGATCCTGATGATTTTGGCTGTTACAGCTTACCTTTACCCGTATGTATGGTTAGCTTTTGTCTTTGTATTTTTCATTATGGTAATAACGAATAGAAAAATGGCGTGTGAATATTGTGATGGTAGAAGCCTATCACCAGCAACCAAAGAGCAAATAAAATCATCAAAAGAATTATTTTCAATAGCTTTAATAAAATGCAAAGTTTGTCAAAAGGAAGTATCTAAATCTGCTGCCAATTGTCCTCACTGTAATGTAAGTGCACCTGGATTGCATATAAAATGTCCAAAATGCAATTCCAAGAATATCTCTGCTGGAAAAAAAGGATTTGGGCTTGTCCAAGCTGCAACAGGCGGTTTATTTTTAGGTCCGATTGGAATTTTAGGAGGCTTGTTCCGTCGAAGGAAAGTCAGATTGATCTGTGAAGTTTGTGGGAAAAAATGGAAGCCATCTCTCAAAGAGATTTCCTAAATACTTTTCAACCATTGCTTTAAATTCCATCCAACTTTTAACAACATTCATCCTATTCAACATTTAAACACTCGACCGACACCTTTGCATTCTTTTCCCTATTACGATGCTGGTAGAATTCCTGAACCGTTAGAGCTACATCCACATCTTTTTTTAAATCTGTTCTTGATGCATCCAATCTGAAACTTTCCGAAAACGAACTGAAGAGTATCTCCAAGATGATTGAAAAATAAACAACTTGCTATCCCACCAGAAGCAACAAGTTTAACACAGCGTAAACTACCTCTTATTATTTCAAAGCGCCTACACCTCAAATTTGAAGCCCGTAATAATGCAGGTGTAATTGGATTATGGAAAGAATCAGAATTTCACAACACCCCTCTTGACATATTCATGCGTACACTTTAAAAGTAGTGTATGATTGCACACTTAGATTCAGATTGTTTTTACGTCTCAGCCGAGAGAGTCAGGCACGAATTCTTGAAGGGGATTCCAGTAGGAGTCCTTTCAAATCAGGGTGCGTGTGTCATTGCTAAATCTTATGAGCTAAAAGCGTATGGCATCAAAACAGGACACCCCATATGGGAAGCACAGCCACTCTGTCCTCACGCTGTCTACATTAAAAGAGACTTTCGCTGGTATGAATCCATTAGTCGCCACATGTTTGATTATGTAAAAAAGATCAGCCAGAGAATTGAGTATTACAGCATAGATGAGTTCTTTTTTGATCCAGATTATCTCGTTCAGCATTACTCTACTTCACTCGATGATGCAGTTCATAAATTACAGGATCAAATTCTCAAAGGAGTCGGCGTTCCTGTCTCCATAGGTGTAGCCAAAACCAAGACATTGGCAAAACTAGGTTCTGATTCAGCAAAACCTTTTGGGTGTCGTGTTCTTTTGGATGAAAAAGAAATAGTTGATCTTTTAGAATCACCAGATGTAGGAGAAATTACAGGGATAGGTTCACGTAGCCGAAAGAAATTAAACCAGATCGGAATTCACAACTGTGAACAATTTCGTCAAGCTGATCCAAAGATGATAAATCGTCTATTAACTAAAAAAGGAGAAATGATTCTTTGGGAACTGCACGGAGAACCAATTCAAAATATTATCACCAACAGACCGATGCACAAGCATGTTGCCAGAGGTGGTAGTATTGGGCGTGCGTCTAATGATCCTAAAAAAGTACATGGGTGGCTTGTCAGGAACGTAGAGCGATTAACAGAAGCGTTAAGCCAGAATAACTATGTTTGTTCAAAAGTTAGTCTGTCACTTCTGTTTAAGAATGGTTTCCACTGGGGAGATTCTGTTAGCTTGCCTGAATCTACATCTGATAGTGATATCATACTACCGTCTGTAAAATTTATATTGGACAAATGTTGGCAGAATGATTGGTTGATCGTACAAATGCATCTTGTAGCTGATCGATTGGAAATGAGAGGAAAACACCAGTTAAGTTTATTTGTTAATAGGAATAGAAAAGTTGATTCCATCAAAAAATCCGTTAATAAAAAAATCGGTAGATTTGCTTTACGAAGTGGCATGACACTACAAATCAATGATGTGTATGCAGATTCAACAAATGATTATGATATCTGCGACATTACAGGTAAAAGCTGTTTCTGATGGACGGTATTGCATTGATAAAAAGGTCAGTTCCTGATCTGTTGATACATCGTTACAGCTTGTTTGACAGAATCGTAAAACGATCAGAATGTAATGAAGATGAAATTCATTTTATGAATCGGTCATGCACAAGGTTATTACCTGCCTGGATAAATGGAGAATTAAGAATCATAGAATGGGGGGCAAAAGGAAGAACAAAGCTACCTCGATCCTTGTTTTGTAATTATGAAGATTTAGAAAATGGAGTTTGGTCTGTTTTTGAACCAGAATCAATCGAGATTCCAGCCACTTATGCAGTAGATAATGGTATTTGGTATTTAGTTCCAAATGCAGCTATTAAAGGTGTTCTTTTGCATGACGAAAACGGGCTACCTCATGCATATATCATTACTCAACAATCAACGATCTATTACAAAAATATGACCCGTAATCCACGAGAACCTTCATTCCTAGGTGAGCAAATATGACGTTGTTCCCCAAAAAAAAGACACCCCCTACCTCCTTAAAACAATCCCACTTTTTAAGGAGCCTCCAGAATGTCCGATCCACTCATCCTATCCGTTATCCCCAAAGGTCATCCTAATCACCTCAGATTCATCCTGTCCAACCAGTTAAAACAAATCTGGACAGGAGAAGATTGGTGTTATGACGAATCTAAAGCCCTTCTTTTTTCCGATGAGAACAAGCTGGGAGAAGTCTGTGAGCAGCTTCTTAAGGAGTCTGCCCATGACAAACCAGTCTATCGCTTTACTGCTCCTGTTGAAATTGAAATCCGAAGTGGCAGTGTTCCATGCATCCTAGACTTGCAGTTCTGGTTGATGAATGCAGCGAGATTGTATGTTGATTATTTACAATGTGGAAATGGACCTACAGAAGATGGAGTGGTGTTAATTTCAATTGACTGGACAAAGATGCTGGAGGAAGAGTGATGAAGAATTGGATATGGATTATTGTTGTCTTAGTAGCTGTCGCAACAGCTTTCGGAGCAGATGTAAAGAAATTAAACGGTGTATTCTCAGGATTAAAAGTTGGTCAGCATGTGAAGATGACCGATCACGGAACTGTATTCACTATTAGCTATTTTGAATCGGAAATAGAGTTTCCTCATAAGGTCGTAGAGATCGGTGAAAATTACATTGTGGTTCGAGATGTAGTTGGAATTAAGGAGATAAGAATCCCTGTGTATGCTGTGAAGTCGGTAGTGAAGGTGAAGATGGGGGTGGAGTAGCACTATTCCCCAAACCTCTCAAGGAAGTGGTGGTTCAAACAGAAAATAACCTCCGAAGTACAAAGCCTCGGAGGTTATCAATAGTGTTAGCAAACATAAATCATTTTTCTGATTTAAGCGGGCAACATTTGGGGCAAGGAAGCTCCTCACCCGTAAGAGGGCAGACGTAGCCTGCTTCATTGCTTTGTGTGTCGGTATTGGTATGCACATTTGCATAAACCAGACCACCAATTCCCAAAGGCAATAGTAGCAACATTGCCCATAACCATTTCTTTTGCATAGTAAAACTCCTGCTCTGAAAGAGTATGGCATCCAACAGGTCACACGCCCGTCAAAAGCCACACCGAACTACTTATTGTTATTTGCTTCTTGAATTGTGCCAGTAAAGCCAGCTTTCGTTATTGCTTTGAGAACATCTTGTTCTGGAAATTCACAGCAGGCTTCTGTGGAAACCACTGCTTCTTTATTTTCAAAATCAACTTTCACTGCTAATACGCCCGACACATTTTTGATCGACATATTGGCAGTTACTGCACATCCTTCACAATGCATACCTTCAATCGAAATTGTTGATTGGCGAATCATTGCATTCTCACTGACATTTGTAATATCTTCTTGTGCAACCCCAGCGAGAATAATGCTGACATAACTTGGAAAAAGCAGGAAGCCAACAGACATGACGGTCACTGCCCACAGCATCACTTTATTCATGGACATCATATTAAACCAACCTTTTTTATCCGATGTAGGACAGCAGGTTTTGGTACAACAATCATCTCCTGAATCAGTTACCTTTCGAGGTCGATATGTAAAATAAAATGCTGACCCCAGAAAACCAAAAGTGACCACGGTAAAAAGTGGTCGATAAGCATCAAGAGTTGAAGCAATCCCTGCACCAGAGACCCCCACTGCCAACAAGACCAAAGGCAACCAGCAACAACTGGATGCGATGATTGCCGAGATGACTGTTCCTGCCTTGGTAATATTTTCAGCCCGATTGGATGATGTGACAGAAGCAGATGAATCCATTTCTGACTGCGATATTTCAATGCCTTTAGCAACGCTTCCCAGACAGCAGGAACCAGATGGATTTTCCGTTTCACATCTGCAACCTGGGTCTTTCATCTTTTGTTTGATGTCTTCGAGGGAATCAGAACAGCCTTTGCTTTCAAGTTCAGACTTGATCGTTGAAACAGAATGTCCGAAACAGTAGCACAAAGGGCGTTCACCTGATATCTCTTTTACACCAACAGGCACTTTAAGCTGTTTCTTTGTAAAAGTATTGCCATTTGAATAATAAACCACGTTGCAATTAACGGAACTGCAAAATGTGTAATCAATATCTGAAACTTTCTCTGCAAACTCATCTTTCAATAAAGATTTGAGAGTGACAGGCTTAACGTCCTTTCCTTTTTCACCACATTCTGGGCATGAATATAATTTTGTTGTCATGATTATCCTTCTTGTACTCGTTTAGAATTATGACCATCCAGTGTTTTTAGAATAGGACATTCATCCGTCAATTCTCTATCACCACAATCCTTAGAAAGTTGCACCAGTGCTTTTTTCATTTTACGGAGAGTATTAATTTTACCTTCAATGTCAGCTATCTTTGCATCAGCCCTGTTTTTCACATCTTCACAACACATGTTGGGATCAACTTTCAGCGAGAGAAGTTCCCTGATTTCTTTCAATGTGAATCCAAGTTCCTTTGCTCGACTAATGAAGTTGAGCCGTTTGATAACTTCTTCATCGAACTGTCGATATCCTGAAGACGAACGAGTTGGTTTTTCGATCAAACCTTCCCGTTCATAGAACCTGACGGTTTCAATACCAATACCAGCACGTTCAGCTATCTTTCCAATTGTTAGTAATTTCATTGTGAATTCTTTCATATGCG
>JAJRVU010000249.1 GCA_024277145.1 Planctomycetota bacterium | reverse complement strand
TCAAAGCCAATCTTACCGGGATGCTTCAGAAAAACTTTCTGAAAAAAATGTGATTCGTATAAAAGATTGGCCAACAATTTCCAATCACCTATTGGTGGATGAAATTCGATGTTGGTGGAAAGAGAAGCAGGAAGGTTGGGCGAAAAACGTTCACTCTGTTTACGATAAAGTTTCTTTTGGCATCGCCTATCCCTTTAAAAAAGCAAAGACGGCCATCTATGGTCCTGAAGAACCACTTTTTGAATCTTACCATAAGTTGGAATGGACCGCGATATTACGAACCGTTGATGAAATGATTGAAAGGCTGACCTGGCTTGGATCATCAGGCAACGAAATCTTAAAACCTCACTTCAATCGGGTTCTTGCAGGAAATTCCCGGTCAGAGTTAATTAAACGCCTGAAACAAAATCAGGAGCAGTTTAATTTTGAAGAGGAACTCAAAAACATTGTTCAGGATGAAATGAATTCTTTTGAAGAGAACCGCCCAGAACTTTATAAGTTCTATAAAAAACTGAATACCATTTCTGCAGCAGTTCGACCTGCGACTAGTGTTGTCATGTTCTCTTTAGGGTGGGGACCTGCTGGTGAAATTCTGGGAGGCGCAATTGGAACGGTCGTGGCTGACTTTGCAGGAGGAACAGCAGCTGCACTCATGGGGGAAACTGCTGTGACATCCGCTGCAGGTCAGGGGATGGGTTTTCTGCAGGCCAAATTCCAAAAACTTCAAACCATCTATACAGAAAAAAGAGCAGCCTGGCTGGTCCTGCAACTGAAAGAACATTTTTTAGGATCTCTCCCGGAAGAATTATTAAAAACAGCATCGCTTTCTGATTCCGATCTCTTTAAAAATGTTGAAAAAATTCTGGATGATCTGAAGATACATATTGAAATTGATAATCCATAGAAATAAAACGGCTTAAATTAAAAGTGGTGAACCTGAATGACAACTCCGGAAATTGAACAATTAGAGCTACTAGCAAGCATTGATGAATTAGTGATTGCTCTTTCCGAATGGGCAGATTATGAAGTCTCCTGGGGACCGATCAATCATTGTCAGGCGCTGGTAAAAAGACTTCTATCTCGTGTTGATACTTTGCGTATTCGGTTGGAATCACCTTTGATCGTTGCCACCTATGGGGGAACTGGAACGGGAAAAAGTTCCCTGGTTAATGCATTATTGGGAAAAGAATGCACGCGAACAGGCAAACAACGTCCCACAACAACACTTCCAATTTTGCTGGCTCATCCCGAAACAGAATTATATAACCTCGGATTAAAACTGGAAGATTTTGAAGTGGTCCGAATAGAGTCTGCATTGCTCAGGGATATCGTCCTGATTGATTGTCCCGATCCAGATACCAGTGAAGGAACAGACTCCACTAGTAATCTGGCACGTCTCCAGAAATTGATTCCACATTGTGATGTCCTGATTTACACAACCACCCAGCAGAAATATCGTTCTGCAAAGGTCATGGAAGAATTAAATCAGGGGGCATCCGGTTGCAGGCTTCTTTTTGTGCAAACTCACGCAGGGATAGATAATGATATCAGGGATGACTGGAGGAATAATCTAAAACCGAATTATGATGTTCCTGAAATGTTTTTTGTCGATTCTGTTCGTGCTTTTGAAGAACAAATTGCAGGCAATCGTCCCTCGGGTGATTTTGCAAGACTCCAGGATATCCTGACAACACAGTTCGCTTCTGCAGAGCGTATGAAAGTTCGAAGGTCTAATTTGATTGATCTGCTTCAATCAGGATTAAAACAATGCCGCTCACAGCTCTCTGAAGAATGGCCTCATATTGAACAACTGGAAAAAGCTCTGGAAGAACAACATACGTTGATCACTCGGAAAATGACTGACCAATTAACTGATGCCCTGTTGAAAAGCAGGGGATTGTGGGAGCGCAGGTTACTCGATTCCGTTACGGAAATCTGGGGCTTCAGTCCTTTTTCGTCTGTCCTTCGGTTTTATAACAGTATGGGAAGTTTGCTTGCATCGGTTACATTTTATCGAGCAAGAAATTCTGCGCAAATGGCGATGATTGGAGCACTTCAGGGAGCACGCTGGCTTAAATCCCGACATCAGGAACAATCAACAGAAGTCCGACTCGAAAATCTCTCAGCCATGTCACTAGATGATAATACCATTCAGGAATCTCAAATTATCATCGATGGTTATGTGCGATCTTCCGGGTTGGATTCCTCACTGGCTGATCGAAGTTCCCTTTCAGAAATCAAGCAGGAAGCTGCAAAAGTCGAAGAGCAATTCATGAGTGATGCCAGCAGGCGAATTGATCAGGTGATTGAAGAGCTGGCTGAACAGAATTCAAAAAAACCAATTCAAATTCTCTATGAATCTGCTTTCCTGATTTATTTATTTTTTGTACTAATTCGTATCGGAAAAAATTTCTTCTGGGATACATTCCTGAAAGAGTTCTTTTATGGGCTCACCGTTTCAAACACAACAGTGCATCCTGTTCATCTTCTGGGAGCAGATTTCTATATTGCAGCAGGGATTTTCTTTGTTCTCTGGACAGGAGTTCTCGTCTGGTTCTTTAACCGCCGACTGAGAAAAGGTTTAACCCAGAGTGTCCGAAAACTTGCAAATGAACTGACACAAATCCGACTGACAGAAGGTTTGTACCCTAAAATTGAATCGATTTGTCATTCATTACAAAAAAGCAAAAACCGTTTGGAAACCCTGGCAGAAAAGACGACCAGCCTTCGTGAACAGATTGCTTTTTCATCCATTTTAGGCGGTAAACGAAACACAGATTCCCCTGATTCAAACTAAACTTGCCCAAATGTAAGTAACCAATGTGTGATTTGTAAGTAACCAATGTGTGATTACAGTATTAATGCATTAATGCGAAGAGGGAATTTCTATCTCGTTCTCTCCTGCAACAGTTCTTTTGTTCTGGGGAACAGGGGTCATGTTATATTATCCAGGAATAAAATAAAAATTGCTGGATACCTGTAACCTGCCATTCTTTCGCCGGGTAAGTTAATATTGTGTGCGCTCAAAATAGATAATAAAAACGTTTTCCGAAAGACGATACCATGATCCGAAAGACAATCCCCATCCTCTGTTTGTTATTGATGATCGTTATTGATTGTCATGCACAGAAAGTTGAAAACAAACGGTCTGCTGTTCCTGAAAAAATCAACGAGAAGTTTCTTGATAAAAAATTAAAACCCGAAGAATGGGTAAATCGGTTTGAAGTTGAAAGCAGGGAAGTTTATTCCAGCAGAAACGAAATCGTCAAAGTGATGAAAATTAAACCGGGAGCAGACATTGCTGATGTAGGAGCAGGAACAGGACTTTTTATGGAACTCTTTTCCAAAGCTGCTTCAAAAAAAGGAAAAGTTTACGAGCTTGATATTTCTCCCCGATTGATTGAACATTTGAAAAAACGAGTCAAAGACAATAAATTTGAAAACGTCCAGGTCGTTTTCTCTCGTGAAGATTCCCTGATGCTTCCTGAAAATTCTGTTGATATCGCATTCATTTGTGATACTTATCATCACTTTGAATATCATGAGCGGATGCTTGAATCCATTTTTAAATCACTTCGTCCCGGTGGAGAATTGATCCTGATTGATTTTGAAAGAATTTCCGGAACAACTAAGAAATGGATCATGGGACATGTTCGTGCGGGGAAAGAGGAATTCAAAAAAGAGGTTCTTGAAGCAGGGTTTCAATTCAAGGAAGAAATTAAACTCAAAGGCATTAAAGAAAATTATATTCTCCGCTTTGAAAGGCCTTGATTTTCATGGATGAAAAAAAACGGTTTGGTCTTTGGACGCTGACCTTTCTTGTGATTGCCAACATGATTGGCGCAGGTGTTTATACAACATCCGGTTTTACACTGGCTGCACTCGGTTCGCCTGCGTTGGTTGTTTTTGCCTGGGGCGTGGCTGGATTAATTGCCATCGCCGGTGCTTACAGTTACGGTCAACTTGTTAAAGCAATGCCTGAATCGGGTGGTGAATATCTTTTTCTTTCCCGTGCTGCTCACCCGTTAGCTGGTTTTATTGCTGGCTGGATTTCATTAATTGCAGGTTTCACCGGTGCCATCGCACTCGCTGCGATAACCTGCGAAAGTTACCTTTTGCCAGAATCAGTACGCCCGTCATGGGTACCTGTAAATGGTTTAGCGATCAGCATTGTGATTGTCAGCGGGCTCTATCACGGATATCGTCCAAGAATTGGCGCAATCATACAGAATATTTCTGTTCTGTTGAAGTTACTTTTCCTGGTCAGCTTCTTTCTTTTTGCCATGTTGAATATGCCTGAACTTGGCCAGAACGTTCAAGCAGAATTGCCTGTTACTGAATCATCTGAAACATGGAATATCATCTTCGCGTTTGCAAGTTCCCTTGTCTGGATATCGTTCAGCTATGCAGGATTTAACGCAGCAATCTATGTTGCGGAAGAAGTTCCCAATCCCAGAATAGTCATCCCGAAATCGCTTGTTCTGGGAACATGTCTGGTGATGATCATTTATGTGGGACTGAATTTTATCTTTGTTTATTCTGCACCGGCAGAGGCTCTTTCCGGTCAAACAGATGTTGCAGTGATCTCTGCAAAGCATTTAGGGGGAGAAGGGCTTTCTAATTTTATTCGAATTATCATTTCAGTTTCGCTTTTTACTTCCGTTTCCAGCATGATGATGGCAGCACCACGCGTTTATTCAAAAATGGCTGATGATCAGTTACTTCCTTCGTTCTTTCAATTCCAGAATGGCTCACCAAAAATAGCAACTCTTTCAGAAATTATTCTCGCTTCAATGCTTATTATCTATTTTTCATCTGTCAAAGATTTGCTTAATTACCTCTCATTGACATTACTTCTTTGCTCCACTTTGACCGTTTGCACTTTGTTTTCGAGTTATGTGAAAAGCTCTCTCGGTTCACAATCTTCCAATATGCATTTTTTCGGTATCCATTTCTTAAAGTGGATTCCTGTATTTTATATTCTTGCAAGCCTGATCAGTGCTCTCCTTCTGGTCATTAATAAACCTTCTCAATTGATTGGAACTGGAATAACTTTGCTGGCGGGCGGAATGGTTTACGTCATAATGGCCAATATGAAGAAAAATTAAGCAAATTCCACGCTGAAAAGGCTTGAATGCAAGCTCCGCATCTCTTGAAAACGGGAATTCGTTTTGCTACCGTCAACCCTGTGCAATTATTCATCGGAAGAACGAAGAATAATCTCAGAATAACAGCAAAAATGTTGATGCTGATCGTCTATAACTGGCATTGCTATATGCCATAACTACTTTCTATTTAATGATTTGAGGAATACATGTATAAAGTGACACTCATCCCTGGGGACGGGGTTGGACCGGAAATCGCTGAGGCAACAAGAAAATGTATTGATGCCACAGGAGTCAAAATTGATTGGGATGTTCAGGAATGCGGAATTGAAGTTATTGAAGCTGAAGGGGGCGTTCCACCGCGCGTCATGGAATCCATTCGTGCAAACGCAGTGGCAATTAAAGCTCCCATTACAACACCCATCGGCAAAGGTTTCCGAAGTGTGAATGTCTATCTGAGACAGGAACTCGGTCTTTATGCCTGTGTTCGTCCCTGCAAAACCTATAAAGGTGTCCGTACTTTTTATAATGATGTGGATGTTGACCTTGTTCTGATTCGGGAAACTACCGAAGACCTTTACGCAGGTGTGGAATTTCAGGCAGGTGATAAAAATACTGCCAGCCTGATTAACACAATTAACGAATACGCAACCGGCAGAACAATCGACACCGGATTGGAAACAACAGGAATCAGCATCAAGCCGATTTCTTATGAAGGAACTCGTCGGATTGCGGACTACGCTTTCAAATATTCTGTTGAGAACAAACGAGAATCTGTGACTTCAATTTGTAAAGCAAATATCATGAAGTTTACGGATGGTCTCTGGTACGATGAAACCCGCGCTGTTGCATTGGCTTATGGTGCTAAATTTGAATGGGATGAATTGGCGCAGGGTGTTTCTCCTGATCCGGAACTTGTTGGCAAAGTTTCTGATACTAATGGAGACATTGTTTACATGGAACGACTGGTTGACAACATGTGCATGCAACTTGTTCAGAAACCTGAATTGTATGACGTGATGGTGACGGAAAATCTCTATGGAGATATCCTGAGTGATCTTTGTGCTGGTCTTGTTGGAGGATTGGGTGTTGCTCCGGGTGCCAACATCGGTGCTGATGGCGCAATCTTTGAAGCAACTCATGGAAGTGCTCCAAAATACAAAGGTCAGAACAAAGTGAACCCTGTTGCTTTAATTCTTTCCGGTAAAATGATGCTTGACCATCTTGGTGAACATGACGCAGCTAAAAAACTTGATCAGGCTGTCGCTGAAATCATTGAAGAAGGAAAAGATGTCACTTACGACCTGAAATTGGATCGAAATGATCCGACTGCAGTCGGAACACAGGAAATGGCTGAAGCAATTTGCAAACGGGTTCAGGAACTATAAAATTCCGCATAAATTTGGACCATTAGGGAGTAGGAATTCGTTATGACAGAAGTAAATGATCAAACGGAATCTGGAACTGCTGAGTCCGTTGAATCAACGGACAGTGGCAATATCTCTAATGGCCAAATTTATAAACCGTTACGAACCTGGCCTCCAATCCTGTTTGTCATCGGTCTGGTTGCATCACGATTCCTGACCCTTCTGTTCGAAGATCTCTCCATATTTATAATGATGGTGGGTATTTTTGGACCAATTGTTTTTGGGGTTTTACTTTTACTCTGGTGGTCGTTTGCCAGCCGTGCTACAGGCAAAGAACGCATAGTAGGAATATTGTGCGTGATTGCGATTGCTGCGATCACGTTCGCGATTATTGATAAATCAATGATCGGCCCGGGAATGATGCGGACTACCGTTCCGATGGGGCTCGGGTTGTTCGGGCTCACTGCAATCCTCTGTGCAAATATCCTTTCTTTCAAGCGAACAGTCATTATTTTATTGGTGACGATGTTCGGCTTTGGCTTTTCTTCTTTATTGCGAAGCGAAGGCATGTGGGGGAACTTTGAATTGGGGCTTCATTGGCGATGGGTTCCGTCAGCAGAAGATTTATTACTGGCCGGTCAAGATGGAAAATCAAATATAGAATTATCGAAAAAAAGAATTTCTGAATTTGATGGTTATTTAAAGAATCCTGAATGGCCTGCTTTCCGTGGAAATCTACGAAATGGAATTCAAGAAGGCATTGCGTTAGCCACTGATTGGAATCAAGACGTTTCGTCTCCATTATGGAAAATACCTGTAGGGCCGGGCTGGTCCTCCTTTTCAGTAGCTGGTGAAATGCTTTTCACACAGGAACAGCGTGGGGAGATGGAAACGATTGTCTGTTACGATTCCAAATCAGGGAACGAAATCTGGACTCAGCAAATCAACTCTCGATTTTCAGATCCACTCGGTGGACCCGGTCCCCGAGCAACTCCAACCATTGCAAAAGGCCAACTTTTTGTAATGGGAGGCAATGGCCATTTGATAAGTCTTGATCCTAAAACGGGCGATATTGTCTGGAAAAAGGATATCAGAAAAGTTGCTGACCGGGAACCGCCCGGATGGGGCTTTAGCTCATCACCCCTTGTTGTCAAATCCTTGGTGATTGTTCATGCTGGTGGAAAAGATGATAAAGGCACATTAGCTTTTGACATCAAAACCGGCGAACTAAAATGGTCTGCTTCCGCTGGCGATCACTCTTACAGCTCTCCCAATTTAATAACAGTTGCAGGTGAAAAAGTTGTCGCCATGCTAACGAACAAGGAATTGAACCTGTTGAACCCAGCTGATGGGAAGGTGCTTTTAAACTATCCCTGCGAGTCAATGGGGCATCGAGTGGTGCAACCGCAAGTCGTTGAAGAAGATTACATCCTGATTGGAGATGCAGCGGGTGAAGGAACGGTCAAGCTTCACATCACAAAAAAAGATGATCAATGGTTAGCGGAAAGTGTCTGGTCTTCAAGGTATTTGAAACCGGATTTCAACGACTTTGTAATCTATCAAGGCCACTTGTATGGTTTCGACGGAATGATTTTCACCTGCATTAGCCTGGAAGATGGAAAACGGAAATGGAAAAGAGGCCGATATGGAAAAGGGCAGGTTTTATTGCTTGAGGAAGCTGGTCAGTTATTGGTTTTAAGCGAAGAAGGGGATGTCGTTTTGCTTAAAGCTGATCCATCCGCTCACACGGAACTGGCGAAGTTTCACGCTATTGATGGGAAAACGTGGAATCATCCTGTCATTATTGGCGACCGATTATACGTTCGTAATTCAGAACAGGCAGCAGCTTTTCGTCTGCCATTGGCAAACTGATTTCAGTTACTTTACTTTCACCCAGATTTCCAACAGGTAAAATCATGTTTGCAAAGAATTCAAGTCCCGCATTAAAAATGATAAACCGGTTATTTTGCCTGGCGATTTTTCTTTTTGCAAATGGAGTTCAAGCACGGGAACCAGATCAGGTGATTGATATCTGGCCTAACCTTGCACCGGGTGAACAGACAAAAAATGCTGGTGTAACTCTTCCCAGACGACTCAAAGAAGATCCCCCTTCAACAAGAATAAAAGAAATCACTCAGCCTCGATTGCATTTGTATCTACCTCCTGAAAAAAAACAAAACGGCTCAGCGATCCTGATCTTTCCGGGTGGGGGATACAATTATGTTGTGATTGATAAAGAAGGTTCCGAAGTTGCAGAGCGGTTTAATTCCATTGGCGTGACTGCGTTTGTCGTTCATTATCGAACAAAAAGAAAACAGCCACGTCCTCAGGGGAACCAAATCCTTCCCCCCTTTTCAGAACGACCATTTCAGGATGACAAAGAGCAATCAGCCTGATTCGTCACCGCGCCTCTCAGTGGAATCTGAACCCGAAACGAATTGGCGTGCTCGGACTTTCAGCCGGTGGACAAGTCGCGGGTCTGCTGAGTACACGATTCAATGAAAAATCTTACAAACCTCAAGATGAAAATGACACTGTTTCCTGTAAACCAGATTTCACGTTGATGATTTATCCCTGGCGATTGATTGATGTGAAAACGAACCAGCTCTCTAATGCGTTTACTTTTTCGGATCAACTCCCTCCGTTGTTTCTAGTGCATGCTCATAATGATTCAAACAGTTCTCTCAATAGCATCCTTTTTTATTCCGCTGCAAAAAAACGGGGCATAGAAACGGAATTGCACATCTATCAAACCGGCGGGCATGGTAATGGGCTCAGGCACGTCGAAAACTCTTCTTATTCCACCTGGCCTGACAGAGCAGAAGACTGGCTCCAGCACCAAAACCTGCTTGATAAATAATTCATCAAGTAGGGTCTGCTATGCAAACCAGATATGTTATACCATTCTCTTTATTGATGGTCTGCATAGCAGACCCTACTGGAACAGGTTTTCAGGCGAGTTCCAGATTTCCCTGAACCGTTGCGGAATCCTTCGTTGCATCAATTCCTTTTCTGACTGCGCCTGAAATAATATTATTCATAATCAGGTTATCTTTGCTTTTGCCTCGAATTCGAATTGCTTCAAGCATCGAATGGTTTTCTTTTTTGTCCACAATATTACAATTGGAAATTCGACAACGGACACACTCTTCAAGTTCAACTCCTCGATGTACCGGGTTAATAATCTGGACATCGTTAATAGAAGCATCTTCACATTTGACAAAATGGAATGCTCCTCCTGATTTCGGGTTGCCCGAAGCCAAACTGTCTGTAATCGTTCCTGAGATAGCAATGTTTTTTGAATCTTCAAAGTAGATTCCATCTTTGGATTGATCACTCTCCCGCATTTTCCAGGAAATGGTATTAGTTCCCATTGCAACTCCATCACAATGAATGGCTCGCAGAGAATTATCCGGATTGCCATAAATTGTGTTGCCCGTGATCGTTGCCCGATAAACATTTTTGAAATCAATTCCGAGAGACTGACTGCCAATAATGTTACCTGTAATGCTGATCAATCTTGCACTATAAGCTGGTTTATTAATTGATCCATAAATTCTGATATTGGCTCCTCCGGGTTGGATGGTTGCCTGAATGGTATTGCTCGCAATCGTCACTTCGCTGGCAATTCCTTCGGGAACTTCAAAATCAATTTCGGCTCCGGTCGGTTCTCCATTGGGAGATTTATCAACGCCCGGATTGTTATTGTATTCAATATCGTTTCCTGTGATCTGAAAATTGTGCAGGTCACCATTAAAAACTTTAATGCCTGCTTTTTTATTGTAGCTGATGTGGTTTCCACAAATATTAATTTGATGCAGGTTGCACCGATCAATAAAGACTCCATATTCCGAGTTATCATAAATATGGGAATCAGCAAGGATGAAATTTCGATTTCGTTCAAATAAGTGGATGCCGTACCTGCAATTTCGAATCAGGATATTGGTCACGGTAGCCATCATGGTTCGGTAGAATTGAACGCCATCTGCCTCAGGGTGATCTCCGAGAATTTCAAAATCTCGAAAAACAGGAAACCGTTCTTTCTCCCAGGTGCCGGGCTTTACTGAAGATGGAAGTGCTGTCCCCTGATGGTTTCCTATCACGTGAACTGCAGGTCCTTTTCCTTTCATAATCAGTCGGGATGTTCCTGCTTCACCCAATATTCCGCCAGGACCTGTTTGAGAAAGTTTGAATACCAATGGTCGGGTGATCAAATATGTCCCTTTTGGTAAATGGATCAACCCGTTCCCTGCATCAATGGCATGCTGAATCGCATCGGTGTCATCTTTTTTTCCATCTCCAACTGCTCCGTAATCTCTGACTGAAACCATGTTATACTTTCTTGATATTTATATTTATTGAGTATCGGGTAAGTAATTCTATTCTAACATGAGTCTGGAAAATGTTTCAATCAGCAATGGGATCAGGACAATGCATCCCACGATGACCGACATGATGGTTACACAAAGGACGGCTCCTGCTGAACTATCTTTGGCGATCCGTGCTAGTTCTGAATGCTCTGGCGAAACTAAATCGACCATCGATTCAATGGACGTGTTGATCAATTCCATGGAGAAAACAGATCCGATGCAAAACAGGATCATGCACCACTGAACAGGATCGAGTTGTAACCAGATCGACAACATTAAGACAACTGCTGAAATCCAACAGTGAATGCGGAAATTTCTTTCTCGTTTCCAGGTTGAACGGATACCGTTTATAGCAAATTGGAAACTCTTCAGAAGATTTGGATTTTTCACCGGTCTCCTTTTTTAAGCAGTTTGTGCTGTTCTCAAATAAAAAAATGACAGGAATTTAATTTTAAACGGAAAATTAATCCAAGAGATAGGTTTTTTGAACGAAATACTCTAAAATCCCGTATAAGAATATAAACAGATAATATCACTGTACTTCAGAGCCAACGTCAAAAAATCATTGGACTTAATAATTTGAACAAGATGTCATCATCAGTGATTGATATCAATGATATAAAGAAAACCTTCAAAACCGGCTTTTATCGTCGGAAATATGTGAACGCGCTTCAAGGAATCACCCTTCAAGTTGGAAAAGGGGAAGTCTTCGGGCTCCTCGGACCAAACGGAGCAGGCAAAACAACGCTCATCAAAATCCTTCTGGGCATTGTTCGAAAACAAAGTGGAGAAGCAACTGTTTTAGGACACGCTGCAGGTTCGCGGGCTGCTCGCAGAAAAATCGGCTACTTGCCAGAGCATCATCGAATTCCCAGACATTTCACAGGCTACTCCGCACTTGATTTTTACGGAAGCTTAAGCAATCTTCCCAGATCAGTCATTCGTGCAAAACGGGAAGAGCTTCTCGATAGCGTTGGTTTAAGGGAATGGGGAAACACGCCGGTCCATCAGTATTCCAAAGGGATGCAACAAAGGCTCGGGCTTGCACAGGCAATTTTACATGATCCTGATTTACTAATTCTGGATGAACCAACGGATGGAGTGGATCCGGTAGGCCGCGCTAAAATTCGAGACCTTCTAGATCAATTAAGAAGGCAGGGAAAAACCATTTTTATCAACAGCCATCTTTTGCAGGAAGTGGAACTGATTTGTGATCGCGTTGCCATCGTCAAGCAGGGGCAGGTTCAGAAAATGGGTGCCATTGATGAAATTACTCATCTGCCCGAAACGCATTTTGTTTTTGAATTGAATGGGGATCAGGAAATGATTTCTCAATTACTTTCAAAATATGAAATTCTCGATACTCAATCTAATGGAGACCAGCGAGTGATCATGGATTTAAGCCTGTCCAGTTTGGAGGAAGTTGACCATGTTGTTGATTTGTTAAGAGAAAATTCGATTTCGATTCTCTCTTTGGCACGTAAACAAATGACATTGGAACAGGCCTTCCTCAACCTGATTTCAGACTAATAATAAAAGTAAAGATAACTTTTTCAAGATAGATTATCATTTTTATGAGAGCATATTTAGCCATTATCCGGGATTCATTTCACGAAGCGGTTGCTTCGCGAGTCTTGTGGATACTCGTCGGCGGGATCACACTCGTGCTGGCAGCGATAGCTCCTCTTTCTATCTCCAGCGAACCTGCAACAAGAATTCAACGAAGCGAATTCAAAAATGGGGCCTCGCTGATTAAGAACATCCAGGATATCCTCCAAAAAGAAGAAGATTCTTCTTCTCAAGGTTATCTGGTTTCAAAACTCTCTGAGAAAATTCAACATCAAATAGCAAAAATTGATGAAGTCGAAGGTGCCAGAAGCTACTACAACCTGCTCTCCAGTTTGAGGGGGGAATGGAATGACATCCTGAAAGACAAAGATTTTCACCAGGAAAAATATTGGAAAACTAGTTCTCTTTCTGATGAAGCAAAAAAACTGATTGCAATTAATAAGGAACTTCGAACAAAACTTCAAACGGCTCGACTGAATCGGGTTTTGTTGGAAAAAACGTTTCCCAAAAACCTGAAAACGGCTCAGACCGATGCAATCTTCCTGGCTTATTTTGGACGCAAAGTGGGGAAAACACTTCCCTTTCCGCCGGCATATGTCAATACGCTCGTTAACTATAGGATTTTAGGATTAATGGGTTTCCTGGGCGGGATCCTCGGGATTTCCGTAGGCATTATGGTGACCTCGCCCATCATTCCGAACATGTATGAGCCGGGGTCCATTGACCTTCTCCTCAGTAAACCTGTGAATAAATCCCTGCTTTTTCTCAGCCGATTTGCAGGTGCTTGCTCGTTCGTGTTGTTAAACACAACCTACCTGATTGTGGGAATCTGGTTGATTGCAGGATTGCGGTTTGAAGTCTGGAATCATAATTTGCTTCTTTGTATCCCCGTCTTTCTTTTCCTGTTCATGGTTTATTATTCCGTTTCTGCCCTGGCAGGAGTCATCTGGAGAAACCCGATTGTCTCCATTGTAATGACTCTCGTTTTCTGGTCTGTCTGTTTTGTATTGGGAACATCTAAATTACTCTTTGAAGGAGGGCTTCTCCCCAAACCCGTTACATCCATTATTTCCATTGATGATCAAACATTGATTACGCTGAACAACAGGAAAGAAGCTTTTGAATGGGTAGAATCTGAAAGTCAATGGGAAGAGGTTTTTCGCGAACCGGAAAGCTGGGCAAATACTTTTTCTCTGATTTCCCCCATTTATGATTCTGAAAACAAAAGATTAATTACCCTTCGACTTCCCCAATCCAGTTTCAGACTGCTTGGTGGGTTTGGGAATTTCATGGTTGGTGAAAAAAAGAATGACTGGAAACTGATTTTAGGAGCAGAAACACCTTCGAATACATTTGATTTTTTCAAAACTCCTGATGGAAAAATTCGGACGGTTTCCCTGAGTGGCGTTCATCTGTTTCAAGGCGATATTTCGCAGGAGAAAAAGTCTTTTAAAATATTGGGATTTGATCTGGCACCGAAATCCGGTATTGAAAACTTCAAAAAAATCAGCCCTGATGTCTCATGGAAGCAGCCTGTTTCAGTCGCCCATCATCCTGTTTCAGGAGATTTGATTATTTATGAAGCAGGGGATATTCATCACCTGAAATTAAATTCGGATGCAGTTTATGAAATCAAAAAGAGTTTTCAGCTAGATAAAGTAAAAAAGAAAAACCCGGATGTCGACAAAAAAATTCTGACAGCCTTCGGCAATGGACAATCAATAATTGCCTTTGAAAATGGTGAAATCAAGATCATTTAAATAGATAACTTATCAGTGAGTAAAATATTTAAGCCTTTTAAAATTTCTGACCGCCCTCGAAAAGTGCTTACCTCACCTGATGGAAACTGGATCGTTGTGACATCACGCAATCGAAAGGTGTGGTTATATGATGTTAAAAAACAGGAGCCGGTGAATGCATCCTGGCTTCATCAAAAAGATATTGTTGCCTGTGGATTCACATCGTCAGGTAATTTATTGATGATTGATTTATTTGGGCATACAAGTGAATATGAACCTGAAAATGGCAAGCTGATTAAGTACCGGGATCCCCCCGCTGAGATTTCAGAAATAATTTACGCTGGCTTGATTCGTCCACTTTACACAATTTTTCCAAGCCCGGGTGAATTGGATCAACTGGTTTCCTATTTGTTATTGGATCAGGATGATATTTCCAAAATGCAAGGACGAGGGGACCACTCAGAGGTTCATAGTGATTTTAATAAAATCTGGGAACCGGTCTGGAGCTGTCTTGCGTTTCTAGTTGTGATGCTTACCGTCACGTGTGTTTATGTCTCCCGCCGGGATTTCTAAGAGTTTCTTAGTAAGCCGAAGAAATAATCTCGCTATTCAGCGTCCTCTCTGCGAAGGATAAGGACCGGGCAATGAGCGTGTCGGACAATATTTTCAGCAACGGAACCAAGCAGAAATCTTTTGATGCCATGAAACCCGTGTGAAGAAATCACGATTAGCTCTGAATCCACCCGGTCTGCATATTCTGTGATTTCCGAAGCAGGGTCGCCTATCAAAACAGAGGATCGAACTTTCGGAAATCCATGCGTTGTCAGGTATTCTTCAAATTGATTTCGTATTGCGTCTGCGCGTGAACCTTCGTCGCTGGCAACAACTTCAATTCCGGGAACGATATTATCCATAGGTTGAATGACGTGCAGAATATGAAGATCATCCGGGCTTTCCACCATACTTAAAGCTGTTTTCACAATCTTGATTGATGCCTCCGTGAAATCAACAGGTGCAATTACATTTTTTTTCGTTGACCAGGGCATTTCAATTCGCTCCATTGATAATCGGGGGTTAATAGCTATTTTATGATTCTGTCATTCCTGAGAATTCAAAGAGGAAACAATTCTGTATTTGACAATTTCAGGTCGACAATTCAATCGTAAAGGATGAATCCCTGCCAGTCCACGTAAAACGGACATCAAAGTTCCACTCTGAAGAAAAACTCCGCTTGCATATCGCACGCCAAAGATGCTCGGCGCGAATACAGGACCGATCACGGGAAGAACCACCTGCCCGCCATGATTATGTCCGGAAAGCATTAAATCCACATTTTGAGATTGTGCCCATTTAAAATGGTCAGGAGAATGGCTTAGCAGAATACGGAAATTGTTTTCTTTATCAGCTTGAAATTCCGGGTAAGTTCCCATCCACGGCAGTTCAAGACCACCCAATTCCAAATTTGTGTCATGAAAACGAAACTTGATCACACTGCTTGAAACATCAATCCATCCAGAATCTTTCAAGGTTTCCCGCGTCTTATCAGGTTCATAATTCCAGTCATGGTTTCCAAGAATGAAATAACATCCCAATGGAGCAGAAAGCTTTCCTAAGGTTTCAGGAATCCAGGAACGAAGTTCGACATTATCAATTAAATCGCCCGTGAAGAAAATGATGTCTGGTTTCATTTGCTGAGCGTGTTCGATCACTTTTTCATAAAAGGAAAGATCCAGAACTCCGGAATAATGAAAGTCCGTTAAATGAAGAATGGTGAGTTCTCCATTCTCTTTTAACATCATTGGTAATTTGAATATTTTTTCCGTGAATTCGACATCAAAGATTTGATTTCCCGGAATGGAAGCCATCCATGAATAATGTCCCTGTTTAACCGGTTTCCGATTTAATTCCTTCGAGATATTGATAACTTCGGTATGGTTCTCTTTTTGAATGGAGGGAATTCGATAAATGTTCCATCGAATGATTGAGAAGAGAAATCCGAGTGAACCTAAAGCACAGCAGGCAAAATAGAATTTCCAGATGAGATGCAGTTCATTCCACTTACCATCTACTAGCAGACCCGGGTATTTCCAGCCGGGAATGATAAGCAGGATAATCAGGACTGAAATGATGAAGAAATCAACGATATGCCTGAATTTTTCAAGTTGCTCTTGTTGAATCCGTAAAGAATGAATTCGGTTGATTAAAGTAACGCATATCTCAACGTGACCCACCAGCAGGATGAGCAAAAGAATTAAATTCGTCCATGACATCACATCAGTCCCTGATCAGCTTTCAGTCGTTTAAAGAATTCCTGATTTCAGTATGACATATGGGAATAAAAATTGAAAGGTTTGTTATCTCCGAGTGAAAAAAAATAAATGTGTTTCGATAGATTATTCTACTTCTGTTAATCAGCAGAAGGGTTCGCTCATCTCTTCCCTTTTTTGTTTTGTTTTTTGGTCTCTTTGGAAGCTGGTTTTTCTTTTTGAGTTTTCGATTGATTA
>JAJRVU010000248.1 GCA_024277145.1 Planctomycetota bacterium | reverse complement strand
TTCCTGAAGAAATTATCAAACCCTGGGAATAAGATCAAAGCAGTTTGTTATTAGTGTCTGGATTATTGTTGAGTTGATCCATTTCAAGTTAAAGTCGTTTCATTTGAATTTTCTACCATAGAAAAGAATATATGTCGGCCTATTTTATTCGTCGTTTTTTGTTGATTATTCCAACATTTCTTGGCGTTACCATTATCGTTTTCACAATCACGCGATTAGTACCGGGCGGTCCGTTGGAACGACAGATCATGCAGTTCCGAATGGCAGCAGCTTCAGGCGAATCTGGCCATACGGGAGGAGGAAATGTTACCGATCCAACAAGTACCATTCCCGAAGGTGCTCTTGAGGAAATGAAGAAGGCTTTCGACCTCGACAAACCGGGATACGTTGCTTATTTTTTGTGGCTGAAGAAAGTTATTAAACTTGATCTCGGTAAATCATACTCTACCAAGGAACCGGTCTGGGATATGATTAAACAGCGGTTTCCAATCAGTATCATGTTTGGATTAACCGGTTTTGTGTTGGCGTATCTTCTTTCTGTTCCACTTGGAATTCTCAAAGCTCTTAAACATGGTTCCCATTTTGACTTTGCATCTTCTGCAATTGTTTTTCTTGGATATTCCATTCCTGGATGGGCTTTAGGGGCATTGCTTCTGGTTTTCTTTGCGAGTGGTCGTTTTTATGATGTTCTCCCGTTAGGGGATATCAAAACTGGTTCCTATCAGGATTTGCCGGAATTTGTTAAATCAAACGATTCAGAAGAAGATGTCTCTGATGACTTCGGCCAGTTTGAATGGGAGAAACTTTCTTTCTTTTCGAAGGTGATCGATACTTCTTACCACATGTTTTTGCCCGTTCTTTGTTACACCATTGGAAGCTTTGCAACATTAACGATGCTGATGAAAAATTCCCTGATGGAAAATATGGGAAGAGATTATATCCGAACTGCGTTTGCAAAAGGCCTTTCACCTTATCGCGTTGTTTTGATTCATGCGCTCAGGAATTCTTTAATTCCATTAGCGACCGGTCTTGGTCACGCAATCAGCATTATCATGGCTGGTTCATATCTGATTGAATCGGTGTTTAATATCGATGGCCTTGGCTATCTGGGGTTCACTTCTTTAGTAGGACGAGATTACACCGTGGTGATGGGGATTTTAACGGTCAATACAATCCTGACCTTACTTGGAAATATTCTATCTGACGTACTATATGCATTGATCGATCCAAGAATCCGATTTGAATAACAAGTTGCTTTCTATTAAAAACTTTTTCTGAATCATTCAGGACACCAATTTATGACACTGAAAAAATCAGCATCTCCACAGCAATTACGTTGGAGAAGATTCAAAAGATTGAAAAGGGGGTATTACAGCTTTATTATCCTCTTTACACTCTATTTGTTGTCATTTTTACTGCCGTTTCTTGTTAATAACCGTGCAATTGTGGTGAAGTATAATGACAAATACTATTTTCCCGGCTTGGTGAATTATGTTCACGACACCTTTAATCTGGGACTGGCAAATATCTATCTGGCTGATGAATTTAATCAAACGGGTGAAAACGATGATCCATTATTCGGGGAAGCAAATTACCGATTACTATCCAGCCAGTTTGAAGAAGAAAGTGGTGACAATTATGTAATCATGCCTCCCGTTCCTTTTAACCCGATAGAAAACTTTTTGAGTCTCGACGGAAATCCTCCTCATTCCCCTTCCTCAATACATTGGTTTGGAACGGATGACTCAGCCAGAGATGTTTTTGCAAGGCTTGCGTATGGATTTCGTATCAGTATCAGTTTTGCTTTGATGATTACGTTTATCTCTTACTTTTTTGGAATTATCGTCGGCGCTTTTTTAGGGTTTTACGGCCGCTGGTTCGATATTCTTGGACAAAGATTGGTTGAAATTTGGGGGGCAATACCGTTTTTGTATACGGTCATTATTCTATCAGCCGTTTTTTCTCCGAGCTTTATTCTTCTGGTTGTCATCATGTCTATTTTTTCGTGGATGGGAATTACCTATTACATACGAGGCGAGTTCTATCGTGAAAAAACAAAAGACTATGTCTCCGCTGCAATTGTGACAGGAGAAAATAACCTGACAATCATGTTCAGGCACATCCTTCCGAACGCACTCACTCCAATTATAACATTTGCTCCTTTTGCAATTGTGGGCAGCATTGCCAGTTTGGTCGCTTTAGATTTTCTGGGGTTTGGGTTGCCTGTTCCTACACCGAGTTGGGGGGAAATTCTAAAGCAGGCAAAAGCAAGCCTGAGAGATTGGCATCTGGCTGTTTTTCCACTCGTTGCCATGTTCGTTACGTTACAGCTTATCGTCTTTATTGGAGAAGCGGTTCGTGAAGCATTTGATCCAAAAGTCTTCAGCAGGTTGAGGTAATGGTAGAAACATTGAATTCTAAAAATAAAATTCCAATCAATCAGCAACAGCCTGTCTTGCAGGTTCGTGACCTTGTTGTTGAATTCAAATTGGAAATGGGTTATGCCCGTGCAGTTTCTGGGGTTTCATTTGATTTGTTTCCGGGGGAAATTTTAGGGATTGTTGGAGAATCCGGATCAGGAAAGTCTGTCACTGCTTTATCGATCATGAGATTGATTCCGGAACCACCGGGAAAAATATCCAATGGCTCAATCCGGTTTGAGAACAAGGAAGTGTTAGAATTATCTTATCCTGAAATGAGAGACATCCGTGGGAATAATATTGCCATGATATTTCAGGAGCCGATGACTGCACTCAATCCGGTTTTTACAATTGGAATGCAGGTTCGGGAAACTATTCTGACTCATGAAAAGATTTCTAAAAAAGAAGCACAGGGTAGAGCAATTAAAATGCTCGAAAAAGTGGGGATTCCAGATGCTTCTGCTCGAATGAAAGACTACCCTCATCAATTTTCTGGGGGACAGCGTCAAAGAATCATGATTGCTTTGGCTCTTGTGTGTAAACCGCAGATTTTAATTGCGGATGAACCAACTACTGCACTGGATGTGACAACGCAGGCACAAATACTGGAATTAATGCTTGAGCAACAAACGCAGATTGAGAATTCTTCGATTATTCTAATCACGCATGATCTTGCAGTTGTTGCAGAAACATGCCATCGCGTTGCGGTGATGTATGGTGGCAAAATTCAGGAAATCGGGACTGTTAATCAAATATTTTCAGCACCAAAACATCCTTATACACGAGGATTGTTAGCATCCCTCCCATCATCCACATCTATAAAAGATGGTAAACTTTATGCTATTCCGGGTAATGTTCCTTCAATTTCTGATATGCCTGCAGGTTGTAAATTCTGTACACGTTGTGAAGAAGTTATTGACAGATGTCATCAAGAAGAACCTCCTCTTCATGTGTTAAATAATGGACACAAAGTTCGCTGCCATTTGATTGAAGGAGAGGCTGATGAGTGAGATTCTTTTAGAAGTGAAAAATTTGTCGGTCCGTTTTCCCATCTGGGGAGGAATATTACGACAAAAGATTGCTGAAGTACGAGCTGTTGAAAATGTTTCATTCACCATTAAAAAAGGTGAAACACTAGGCTTAGTTGGTGAATCTGGTTGTGGAAAAACTACGACAGCCAAAGCGATTTGCCATATCCTGAAAGAGACATCACATGGTGTGGTTCAGGAAGGTGAAATTATTTTTCATTCAGAAAATGGCCCGGTCAATCTCCTCAGCCTGAATCGAAAAGAGATGCGTTTCTACCGTCGTGAAATTCAAATGATTTTCCAGGATCCCTTTTCTTCACTCAATCCGAGAATGACAGTCAGTGAAATTATTCAACGTCCTTTAAAAATTCATACAAAGATGAATAAAAAAGAACGTAGAACAAGAGTTACGGATCTCCTTGAAAAAGTCGGTTTGCAACCTGAATATGCATTGCGGTACCCTCATGAATTTTCCGGTGGGCAAAGACAACGAATTGGAATAGCACGTGCATTGGCAGTCAGGCCGAAATTGATTATTGCAGATGAGCCGGTTTCTGCATTGGATGTTTCTGTTCAAAGCCAGGTGATTAATTTATTAGAAGATCTCCAGGATGAATTTGGACTCACTTATTTGTTTGTTGCTCATGATCTATCAGTTATTAATCATGTGAGTGATCGGATTTCAGTTATGTATTTGGGGCGTATTGTTGAGACGGGGTCTGCAGAACAGGTTTATTCAAGTCCTCTCCATCCTTATTCGCAAGCCTTGATATCAGCAATTCCACAAACGGATCCTGCTAAACGAAGTGACCGCATTATGCTCAAGGGAGAAATTCCTTCATCAATGAATAAACCATCCGGTTGTAGTTTTAATCCTCGTTGTCCTATTGCTGTTGCTGAGTGTTCAACGAAAATTCCAGAGTTAAGAGAAATGAATGATCATCATTCTGCAGCTTGTGATCTCTTGGAGCTAAAATAATACCTATAGTGACAGATATTCAAATCTGGTGTAGGTTTAAACATTCTTTTTTTTAATTAAGCTCTCCAATGTCCTGAGCTTTTCAATAAGAGTTCTTATTACGGTTTCTGAAACTTCTTCATGGCCAAAACGAATACGATAATAATAATCCACAATTTCTTCAGGAAGATATTCCAGGTTTTCAGTTTTTAGCTGCTTATTCCATTTGTCATGAATCGTGCCGGCAAATTCCAGTTGTGTTTGCTCTTCTGATTTATAAACACCCTGCTTTTCACACATGTTTCTGAATTTTTCATAAAACTCGACTTTAACAACATTCCTGATTTTGTTTCGTTTTTTTCTGTTGAAAGAACTGAAGATTTGATGAATCCATTTTTTTGAAAAAATGATACGAATCAGTATGAAAATGCAGGAAATCGGAATGAAAATCGAGATAAGTCCGAATCCTGTACGCAGATATTCAATAGAAAAGAAATATGCAGCGATAGCTGATATGAGACTTATAATAGAGAAATTGTCTTTTTTAAATTCTTTTGCAACGATGTTCGTTAATTTTCTTGCAGGATCATAAATCATTTCTCTTTGTTTTTTGAAATCCATATCGATAACATTTTGCTGCCAGAATACTTTGACATACTCTACGAAATCTCGCCAAGTTTTAGATTGCGTCTGCATGCTGGCAACACTATCTGACCGATCACTTGCAGGCGTTGGGTCAAGTGTAATCCAAGTGTTATTGATATTAGCTTCTACCCAGGCGTGGGCATGGCGTTGCTCAATTTCAAAGCTACCTGTGATGTTGTTGGTTTCCCCACCTTTGTATCCAATGATCACTCTGGAAGGGATTCCAAGAGAACGCACCATTAAAGCTAATGCTGATGCAAAGTTTTCACAATACCCCGTTTTACGGTAAAGTAAAAAATCAATATTAGGATCAACATCGTTGCGAACATGTTTTACGTTGAGTTTATACTGGAATTCTCCTGAATCTTTAAGATAATTTTCAAGGCGATATATTTGATCAATCACTTTTCCTTCGCCTGCAATTTTTAATGAAAGGTCCCTGATTTCAGAAAGCATTTTATTAAATGATAAATTATGCTCCATAATTGAAGGATCATTATTGATAGATGGGGGGTGTGTATGAATTTTATTATTCTGATTAGCAGGAGCAGAATAGACGATATATTTTACGGTAGAGTATTTTGAAGAATTTTCTGGGCGATACAATACTTGGGTTGGTCGCATTTTCCTGATTGCATTAACCATGTTAAGCATGCGCCCGGAATGAACAGGCTGAAGGCCAAAAAGTACGTTAGAACCTACTGGTTTTAGTTCTATTTCCTGGCGAATTGAATGCTGAGAATTCTGGTAATTGAAATTTTTTGAATCAGGTTCTAAGGGTCTGCAGAATTTTGGTAGTAAAGGGAACGACTGCCATTTTCCATCTTTATATTTTGATAAAACTGCACCGCGAAATAATGGTTCCTGATATCCTAGCTGGTTCGCATATTTATCCACATCAACAATACTATTATCGCGTTCATCATACATCCGGATAGTCATTACTTTTTTGTTGCTGGAAAGCTGTAAGGAGACATCCTTTAATTCGATTTTTTCACTATACCCTGAAATCATAAATGGACTGACTGAAGCAAGCAGGTTATCACCCTGGAGGGAAAAATTTCCAATCCATAGGCGGGGTATAAAAAGAAAAAAGCAGGCCGCTACAAACATTGAAAACAAAATTAAACTTGCTTCCGAGATTAGATATCTTAAATTGATCCAGTTACCCGTTGCTTGATAATTCAATCCATTTTGGATTTGATGAGAATCCTCCAGTAATTCCCGATAAGATTCTACGCCAGATTTATTTCTGGAAGTATGTTTGTTTTTATTAAATTTATCATGGTTTTTTAATAATGCGGTACGAATTTGTTTTAGAGAAAAAAGGGATAAAGTCCAAATTTGAACAATCATGAAAATTATCAGTAAGAAAGGATAATAAGCTTCCTTTGTCAGAACAGCTCCAATGGCAGTTTGTAGCAAGGAGATTGCAAAGAGCCACCAGTATTGTTGGTTTTCTTTTTCACTTAATAGCAAAATCCAATTAAGGTAAATCAGGAAATGAGCACCCGATAATAATCTTGCTTCAATATCGCCATACATCAGTTCCTGGATAGATGTTAATAAGGCAATCGTCCCTGAAATTCCAGCTGCCCATACTGGAAGAATAAAGTTTTTTTTTCTATCAGTAAAATAGTATGCAACTAACGCAACGATACCAGTTACCCAGGAAGGGGATGATAATCCCTCCGCCATCGCAAGCATGATGCCTGATAAAATAACCATCAGGTAAAAGCTGAAAGTGAAAAATTTCAATAACTGATTCACGTGAATGTTCCGTTATAATGTTGGTAGCGAAAAATACTTTTGCATTTTTTCAGGATCCGCTTCCATTGTGATCATCTGGGAATTTCCCTGAGGTGACCAGATGTTTTTCAGGTAATCATTAATTTGGCCCCATGCGGGAGTCTCTCTTTTCCTCGTCGTGACAATGAGAACTCGATCGTTAAAAGAAAAATCAAGATTATTATCCATAGGAAGTGTTTCTTCTTTTTTTGAATGGTAACCTTTTGCTTCAGCAAGAAAAGACATTATTATCTTTAGATTGTGGGGTGAAGGGTGACCTTCCCAATAAAAATTACTTCTTCCGAGGACTGCAATTTTTAATTGGAGATCACTAGAGTCATTAAGTTTTTCATATATGACAGTGGCGATAAAACTAATTGCTAATTCCAGTCGAAGTTCCTGGATATCGGCCTTTTTATCTGACTGCCAAAGATCGAGAATGATATCCAGATTACTTTCACGATTTTCATGGAACTCTTTCACCATGATTTCACCCTGTTTAGCAGTTGAAGTCCAATGGATCGCACGGGGATTATCTCCATCCCGATATTCCCGAATACGGTGGAATTCATCTTCATGGACCCTGTGTCTGAGGTTTCCTAATTGTAGTACTTCCTGGTCTGCTCGTATCATGTTTTTCCATGAAAGAGATAATCGTCCTATTCTTGGAAAGACCAGAATTTCATCAGGATGATCAGTCACAACTCCACGCTCGACAATTCCAAGTGGAAATCTGCTAGTGATTTTCATGGAGCCAAAATGATATTTTCCCCGTTTGTTTAATTTAAGCTGGTAAGAGCCATATTCTGTTGAACCTG
>JAJRVU010000247.1 GCA_024277145.1 Planctomycetota bacterium | reverse complement strand
TCATTAATTTAACGCAGAATTTAGCGAGAGAATGGGGGACAAACAACATCCGTGTGAACTCTCTTTCGCCCGGTTTTTTTCCAGCAGAACAAAATCGAAAAGTTTTGACGAAAGACCGTATTTCAAGCATTATGACGCATACCCCGATGGATCGATTCGGTGATCCGAATGAACTGGCTGGGGTCACGTTATTACTGGCATCCCCTGTTGCTGGCAGTTTTATTACGGGAGCTAACTTTGTTGTGGATGGCGGTTTTTCTGCCATGACAATCTAAAATTGTTACGAAATATCTGATTAACAAATTTCATTTCTTGAAGTCGGGCGAACTTGATGGCTCGTTTGAAGCTTAAAACAAAACACCGTTATTTAATCCCGTTTAATCCGAAACGGATTCCACATACTTTTGCAGATGTTCTTATCATCGGTGGTGGAATCGCAGGGATACGGGCTGCTCTCGCCATTGACCCCAAGCTGGATGTGATTGTCATTACGAAGGATCAACTTCGTGAATCAAACAGTGCTTATGCGCAAGGGGGGATTGCAGGGGTTCTTGACCCTCTTGACGATGTATCCAATCATGTCCGTGATACTATGAACGCAGGGAAAGGATTGTGTGACGAAGAGACTGTTAAGATGGTGGTGAAGGAAGCACCGGACCGGATTCGGGAATTGATTTCCTACGGTGCGGAATTTGATAAAGAAAATGGCGAAATTGCATTAACGAAAGAGGGGGGGCACAGCCACAACCGGGTTGCTCATGCATTGGGAGACGCAACGGGTAAAGAAATCATGCGGGCGATGCGCGAGATGGTTCGCAGCCGAGGCAATATTCAGATTTGGGAAAAAACTTTCAATATTGATTTGCTGACACATCAGGAAAGTTGCAGGGGTTCATTGGTTTGGAACCCTTATCACGGGAAAACTTTTGTCTGGGCAAAACAGACCATCATGACAACAGGCGGGGCAGGTCAGCTTTATCGCGAGACAACTAATCCTGAAATTGCAACGGGTGATGGCCATGCAATTGCTTTTCGGGCGGGTGCGGAAGTTCGAGATATGGAGTTCATGCAGTTTCATCCGACAGTTTTATATATTGCAGGTGGGGCGAGGTACCTGATTTCAGAAGCAGTTCGGGGCGAAGGTGCTTATTTGAAAGATTGTACCGGATACCGGTTCATGGAGGATTATGACCCTGCTCTTGAACTGGCTCCGCGGGATGTGGTGAGCAATGCAATCACCAACCAGATGTCGCTGACCCGGCATCCTTGTGTTTATCTTGATTTAGCGCATATCGATCAAGATGTGATTTCGGAACGGTTTCCCCATATTGCAAAAGTTTGTACAGGTTTTGGAATTGATATCAAGCATGACCTGATTCCGGTTCGTCCGGGGGCTCATTACATGATTGGTGGATTGACCGTTGATGAGTTCGGAGCGACAACTTTACCCGGCTTGTGGGCTGCAGGGGAAGCTTCTTCAAGTGGGTTACACGGTGCGAATCGGCTTGGTTCCAACAGCTTGCTGGAAGGTCTGGTTTTCGGAATTCGTGCGGGAGAGGGTGCCTCTGAATTGGCAATCAAACAGGACGATAGTTTCACCGTGATTCCGCTGGAATCGACCTGGGGGAATGAAGAGCAATTGGGTGAAGACTTGGATTTGCAGGATCTGCGTAATTCCCTGACCAGCCTAATGTGGAGGAATGTCGGTATCAAGCGGGATGCGTAAGGGTTAAAAAAAGCGGCTGATCAGGTGGAGTTCTGGGAGAAATATACTTCGACTCGCGAGTTTAATTCTCCTGTCGGCTGGGAACTTCAAAACATGCTTCTTGTGGCCCGGCTGATAATCGCCAGCGCTTTAAAACGGGAAGAAAGCAGAGGCGTGCATGGAAGAACGGACTTCCCTCAAACCGACCCTGATCAGGCTTTTCATAATTCTTTGGTGAATGACAGTCCATAAGTACCGCTAGCGAATCGAAATTCACGCTGGCAATATATATATATATATATATTGTATTATCATTAGCACCTTGCAGGATGATTAAATATCTCTGTCATGTACGTTAATAAGTAAGTAACGGGTAAATCAAATCTCCCACTAAATAAGGATAAGTTTTGATGAATGAGTCAAATCAGAAAATTATGGTTGCCTCAGTATTGGCGCTTGTTGTGATCGCCATTGTTTTTAGCTTGCTGGTTCTTCAGAAGTTGGAACGTATCACTCAGGTTGCAGAAAGAACTGATCTCAGGATTGAAAAAATCGCCAAAGCAACAGCTCCTGTTGGCGCTGCTGCCGTCGGTAAAGGGATCGACGTCATTCAAAAAATCAATACGGAAGAAATGAGTAAAGCTGCAAGCGAAGGTATTAAGGAAATTGGGAATGCAGCAAAGGGTCGATTTCTTAAACATATCGAGAAAAAGAAAGAAGGTAAGAAATAGCTTTCAGAATTTCTTGTCATGGGTGATAAATGATCATGACGACCACCCATCATTGTATCTTCGGAAGGTCAGGCGGCGGGGAGAAGTCGACGTTTGAGTTTTTGTTTTGCGTATCGTTCGCCACGGGCATCGTAGAAATAAATGATGTTGTGGTCTGAAGCCCAGATAGCTCCCAGTCGAACCGCTCTTGGACCCTGCAGGGAAAATTGCAGGCCACATTCTCTGCCTCTTCGGATCAGGTTCATTTCAGTCATTTGGAATTGGTCAGCTAAAAGTTCTTCTTTTGTGCAAAGGTTCCAATGGATAAAGTCTCTCAGGTCATCTAGGGAATGGACATTCTCAACAGAAACACACATGAAATAGTAGCTCCTTGTGTCAGTGCTGTTTTAATCAGCTGGGGAATGGAAATAATAATGATGATGCAGCTTGAATAATAAGTGGCAATTTCTCATTTCTGGTTTCGTTTTGATTCCGGGTTTCAGGTGGGACAGGTTGTGGAATCTTTTTATTGAACCGAGAGAGAAACAACTGCTTGCCAGTGCAAACTATCGTCGGGACAAAACAGGAAACTTCTACTTCGTTTCATCAGTCTGACTGACCGTTAATCCTCATCTGACCGATTGACATGTTATAATCGGAACCTCTTATTTTTTTGTGAAACTCAGGTGAATTGTTCCCATTTTAAACGTAACACCTTATCAACCAGAAAGATATTTTCAATTGGTTCTATGGAGAGCAGGGAGTGAATCATGTTTGAAATTGAGAACTTCAGAATTGTTTCAGTTTGTTTTTGGGATTTCTCTTTTTTACAATATTTATTTTTTAGAAAATAAATGGTTCCAGCCCTGATACTTATCTGTTCTTTTGATCAGAATGAACTGGTTAATTGATTCCATTACAGATAAAAAATGATTTTTCAGAAGCAGTACCACTAAACGATTTTCAACAGGATTACATTCGATGCCTTTGATTTCAAAAGAGAATTTAGAACAGTTTGCAACTCAACTTTTTCAGGCCAGGGGAGCCTCTGCAGGAGAAGCATTCACTGTTGCTGAGAGCTTGGTCCTTTCCAATTTGAAAGGTCATGATTCCCATGGCGTGATGCGAATTCCGTTTTACCTGCAACGTGTTAAAGAGGAAATCATCTTTGCAGGGAAGTCTCTGGTTGTCGAAAATGAGTCTTCGAGTGCCCTTGCCTGTGATGGTGGTTGGGGATTTGGTCAGGTGCTTTGCCAGAATTTGTGTGACAGGCTAATTGAAAAAGCCCAGGAAACCGGAATTGCCTGTGGAACAATTCGTCGGGCTGCTCATTCCGGGAGATTGGGTGAATACGCTGAACGAGCAGCGGAGCAAAATATGGTTTCCATTGTTTCTGTCAACAATAATGGCTCTGGTCAGAGAGTTTCTCCTGTAGGAGGAAAACGGCCTCGATTGGGAACAAATCCGATTTGTCTGGGAATGCCCGGCGGTGAGAATGGCCCATTTATTCTGGATATTGGAACAAGTGTGACCGCGGAAGGAAAAGTTCGCGTCAAGAAAATTGCTGGCGAAGAAGTGCCCGAAGGATGGATTCTTGATTCCGATGGGAATCCCACAACGGATCCGAATGATCTTTATGCAGACCCTCCCGGCACAATATTGCCATTGGGTGGAAATCAGGCTTATAAAGGCTTTGGACTCTCATTCATGATTGAAATGCTTTGCGGAGCACTTTCTGGCGGGTTATGTGCCTTTGAAAATTCTCCTCCTCCGACCGGAAATTCCGTATTTATGGTTGTGATTTCTCCCGAGAAACTGGCTGGGATGCAACATTTACAGGAACAGGTTTCCATTTTGGAAGAATATGTCAGGAAGACTCCTTGTGTGGATGGAGTTGAAAAAATTCTTTTGCCCGGTGACCCGGAACGGAATACAATGAAGCAAAGGATAGAAACTGGCATTCCAATTGACGCTGGCAACTGGTCTGCGTTATGTGAATTGGCTGGTGAGTTGGATGTTTCTGTTCCCGAAGTCCTTTAAATAACAGGTATTGCGTTTATCAAATTCATTTTGTTTAAAACAGTTATGAAGTAGCAAACATGTTTGGAAAAAAGAAGAAAGCTGTTGATCGTCGTCTTTATGTTGCTAATCCCAATGTGTGGAAAGTGAAGGTGAAAGACGATTGGAACAAAGAGAACTGCTATCACAAAAATGAGGGTGAGGATTTTTTTCATGGCCTCGTCAAAGGGGAAATCTACTTTGACAGTGGTTCTGAAAAAGTCTGCATGAACTGTGCTGTGAAACAGAATCTCCTGACAGAAAATCGGCTTCACTGGCAGAAAAAGTCCGGCGATTTTGTTGAAGAAATCAGTTATGAAGAAGCTGAAAACCTGGAATCGAGTTCGGATGAATGATTCAATATCTTCTCTGAATTTGGACGTAGAGTTTTAAAGAAGAAGTTATTTCACCACGAAGATCACAGCCGCTTCTTGGTAAAGAATAAAAAGAATTATTAAACCAGCCACAAATATCTATCACGATCTTCGTGAACTCTGCGTGATGATTTCTTTTTATTTCTATATCCCACCATATGATGGTCTGCACAGCAGACCCTACAAAATGAGTGTTGATTGAATACTCAAAAGCTTTAAAGAGAGTAGACTGAACTACTTTCCGGATGCTGATTGGGGGTAGATTAGAATTCGGTCATGAATTAACAGGATCAGGTCAGGCAGGTTGTCTCCTGTCACATCTTTGAGCATTCCTTCTCTCGGTTCAACGCCGATTTCTTCTGCCTGTGCGAATCCTTTTTGCTCGAAAATTCGGAATGACAACGCTTTTTGAAGTGTTTTGACCCGGTCAAAATCGAGTAGCACCAGATTTTGAGAGTGCGTATCAATCAGAACCAAGTCAGTAAATCCATCGTTATTAATGTCGCCTGCTATGGTATCCGAAAAATAGATTTTCTTCTTTTTGGTTTCAAACGAAGCGATCAATGAGGTTTTGGGTTCCGTGTTTCCAGAATAGACAACACCAAAACGCCTGCGACCAAAAAACAGAATGTCATCTACTTTATCTCCGTTCAGGTCAGCCACATAAGAATTTTTGTATTCAAAGTTTCCTAGTTCAATTTCTTTCCAGAGACGAAAAAGGTTGTCTTCTTTTTTGAGGATCTGTAATCGGTTAGTCCCTGAATCGATAAGGACAATTTCGTTTCCTTCTTTTCCGTCAAAATTAATGGAGAGGGCTCCTTCAATTTTGGCATTACCGCCGGTGGCATTGTATTGATCTTTGACAATCCACTGTTTTTCACCTTCTTTTGTTGTTTTTAAAGTGATTCTTCGGGCGAAACTTTTCTGGGATACGAGAAACTCACCTGTTGCGTCGGAAAGGACGGTGACGGCTCCATTTTTGACGGAACCAAGTTGAATTCCCCCTTTTGTTTTAACGAAAGAGGGATTTTCATTTCCATTAAAAAGAATGATTCCGGGTTCCTGAGTAGATTGATAGAAAACCAGAAAGCCGGTCTGTTTTTTATCTTCTGTCGTAAATGGAATCAGTTTAGCCGGTGTTGAGGGTAACGAGAGAGTATTTTCTTTTTTCTCTTTCCAGGCGAAAGGTTTCCATGTTTTTTCATTTGTATAAGAATAGCCTGCCAGGTGATAAGTTTTGGAACTGGATCCTTTCTTTGAATGTTTAAGAATGCAAATTAATTCCGGTTTTCCATCCTGGTCCAGATCCAGAAATTCAAAAACATGCGGCGTGCCGTTTATGGGAATCAACTGTGGAAAAGTGATTCTGTTATTTTCGTATTTGCAAACACCAATCACTTTTTCTTTATTGCTGAGGACAATAATTTCCGGTTTTCCATCCTTGTCCAGGTCTTTTAACCGGATTTGTGATGTCCCGACCAGTCCGGGAAAAGTTTGTCCGGATGAAAGTCCCCCTTCAGATTTCTGGAGGAATAACGTCAACTGAGCAGCATCAGGGTCAGAAATGAGAACATCTGGTCGACCATCTCCGTTGACATCTCCCGTCACCAAATCACAGCCTCTTCCGGTTCCACGCGGTCCAAATCCATACATTTCGATATAATGTGAAAGCTGACCTTCCTGATTTACCGGTGGGATGAGTTTGGAAATTCGGACCCGACCGGTCAGGGAGTCAATCGAAATGATTTCATCCCCGGGCAAGTTATCGAGATTTTTAATAGTAATGGATCTCGGTTTGGATAAATTGAACCGAACTTCCGGTCCTGATTCGCCATTTTTCATCTGGAAGCGAACACAGAAGTTTCGATCTTCTT
>JAJRVU010000246.1 GCA_024277145.1 Planctomycetota bacterium | reverse complement strand
TATTTGCAAGAGGTCGAGGGATCCATTCCAGTCCGGTTTGAGCATGAAGGGCATGTTCGCAATTCCATTCTCAAATTCTTGCCGAAGCAGAAAATCGAAGAAGACACTCCACCAAGCCCTGCCATTCAGCCAGGATTTTAAAATCAAGCCTCTGGTTTTTTTCGGGAAGAAGCGACTTTTTTGAAGTATCGTTTTGTAGAATTGCTGATGATCCAGTCCCCTAAAGTTGGAAACAGACCCGCTAAAGCAAACACAGGTCGCATCGGGGGATTATTGACGATAATTTCCGGTAAATCTTTTTTGATCGATTTAATGACAGCATTACAAACGGCTTTTGTCGTTGTGCTTCCGATTTGAAAAGGAGTTTCCCTACCTGTCAGATTTTTTAAATTTTCATACATACCACCATCATGAGTGAACCCGGGACAAATAGAAGAAGCACTAATTCCCTGATCACGAAACTCTGCTCGCAAAGATTGGCTTAATGTTATCAGTCCGGCTTTGGACGCACTGTATGCAGGGCCATATGCAGGGCCATATTTCCCAGCTGTTGAAGCCATGTTTACAATGTGCCCTTCCCCACAAGTGACCATATGAGGAATCATTAATCTGCATAAAACAACAGAAGCTGTCAGGTTCGTTTGGATGGTATTAACAAGATCATCCATTTCCACTTCCGTGAAATGGGCATAGCTTTCGACCCCTGCGTTGTTCACCAACACTGAAATCTGTTTGAATTCTTTGATCGCAGAGGAGACAAGGTTCTCCAGATCTTTAATTTTGGTAACATCAGCCACCACGGGCAATACTTTTTGCCCTGTTTCTCGAATGGAATCAGCGACCTGGTTAAGGCGTTCTTCAGATCGGGCAGCGATGACCAAATCCATACCTTCTTCCGCCATCCGAAAAGCCAATGCTTTTCCGATTCCTGAAGATGCTCCGGTAATTAATGCAGTTTTCCCTGCAAGTACTTTCATTTCCAGCCTGTGATAATAATGTTGAATCTTCTTTGTTTATGCAGCTTTTAAAATCGTTCCAGATGAATCCTGGCGAGACCTATCATTGGAAAGTGACCTCAATTCATCCGCAATGATTCCTTTCAAATTGCTTTCAATTTCTTCAAGACAATCCGCTATAAAAGAACCATCCATTATTCGATGATCATATGCTAAAGTCAATCTGCATTGCCCCTGATCATCCAACGGGCCGTATGTAAAATTTCCGGTTAGAAATGCAGGTGGGTGTTGAATTTCCGTATTTTTGCCAGCTAGAGTCGTCAGGAAGCAGGTTCCAGAATGTTTTGCTTTTCTCTGACCTGAAACATTTAAAGTCCACCACCAGATAATTCTTCTAATGGAAGTTGGAAACCAGCTGAGTTGCCATTGCTGTCGATATTTTTTTTTCGCAGGAGCAGTCAGATACCGATCAAGTTCGGTTTGTAATTCGAGGAGAGATTTTTTCTCCGGCTTATTAAACTTGCTCCAGAAAAGCCAGCGTTCTCCTTCCAGCTCTCTCTCTGTTACCATCATTGCAACTGAGTAAGGATGCTGGTAAAGGTGAGGCCAGGGCCATCTCATATAAGTTTGTCTTAGAAGAGGATATTTTTCTGCAACAAGAGCATACGCCTTGATAAACATGATCGACCAGGAAATTCTTACCGGAACAGAATTTCGAAGGTTCGTTAACTCTTCCAGTTCACAGATACGATCATGGGCGCATGTGGGCACCTTTTGATGGTAATGCAAGACATCAATCGTCAATCTTCTGCTTCTCGGAATTTTTAATCTTTTCGGTTCTTCTTCCGCCATTCTTTTACCTCGTACTATATGCAGAAACTCGCTATGTTCGGGAATTGTAACGAGTCTTAAAATTCCTGCAAAGGCCTTTATTATGCGGTATTCATGGCAATTTCATGAAAAGCAAAGGTTGAAAATTCAGGATTCCGCAAGGACAGGCATGACGTAGGGGCCTTTGGGAATGACAGCAATGGAAGCTTCTTTTCCATGTTTCTCCAATGCATCCTTGATTGCTTCTTCCACAGAAGGAGCTGATTTGACAAATAACTTATTGATGACTTCAGAAGATAAGCCATCACTTACATAAATGACTTCTGCTTTCCTGCAAACTTTGGCCATCTCTTCCATCTGCCATTGGTCCATCACAAAATAATCATCGCCCATAATTCGTTCCATGAATTGTTCCAGATTATCATTTTCTTTGAAGAGGCTTTGAAATTCCGGGCTTCCAATTCCTTCCGAAAGATCAGCCACGATGATGATTGTTCCACCTTGTTTGATCACAGGCAGAACACCAGTCAGTCCTTTCACTGATTGGTAGAATGTGGTGTCGAGCGGATAGCCGGCTGAACTGGTTAAAACAATGTCACACGGATGGTCAACAGAGACTTTGACGAACTTCTCGACATTTTCAACTCCCTGTAAAAAAGCCTGTACCATATCTCCTGCAACAACAGATGTGATATCCCGGTTTTCATCAAGTGTAACATTAACAATGAAATCACAGCCGGCCATCTTAGCAATTAAAGTGTTTTCTTCATGAACAGGATTCCCTTCCAGAAAACCGCAATCTGCTTTGGGATGTTCCAGAAAAGCAGGACTATGCCACACTTTAACGGTTTCAAGGGAAGCAATACCGGGGCAGATTAATTTTCTTCCACCGGAATACCCAGCCATCAAATGAGGTTCAATTAACCCCGTTGTAATTTTAAGCTCTGCATCGAGATATCTTGAATCAATCCAGACAGGAACTCCCCGATCTGTTGTACCCAGATAATTATGTTCTTCTGGAATGGTTCCATGATGATTTTCCACTCGATAATTCTCAGCAATTTCTTTGCCCACAAGCTCAACAAGTTCATCCCCTTCATTTGGACGATGTAACCCTGTTGCGATGAG
>JAJRVU010000245.1 GCA_024277145.1 Planctomycetota bacterium | reverse complement strand
GTTAATAACAACCTGTGTTGCCATTAATGCAACAATTCCAACCGCCAGAAGTCGGCCGAAAGGTTCCCGCGTTGCGGAGGCGACGGAGAGACCTCTTACAATTAAAAAAAGATAAAGCAGAAGTGTTCCGAGAGTTCCGAGAAGCCCCCATCGCTCTCCTACCAGACAGAGAATAAAATCGGTTCGCGCTGCAGGAAGCCGGTAAGCTGCAGGATCAGCGATGGCCATCCCTTCCATTTCACTTCCCCATGCGCTTCCGAGAGCAAGCATACGTTTTGATTGATGCAACTGGTAACCATCCCCTTTCGGAGTGGGGCCGGTATCGTTTTGGGTGAAGATGGTGACAATTCGTGATTTCTGTTCTGCACTCATTCCCAACCATAAAACAGGAAGCATGGCTAATCCGAGAACACCAATTAAAAGGAGGTGCCTTGAACGAGCGCCTGCTGAAAAGAGCATGACAAAAAGAACGGGTAAAAATAAAAGGGAAGTTCCGAGGTCGGGCTCTCTCAGGATTAAGCCGACCGGGAGCAATGTCAAAATGAAGGGAGCAATCAGTCCTAATAGCCGTCTGTAATTATCGCGATACATTAAATAATGTGCGAGGGCCATCATATAGGTTAGTTTGGCAATTTCAGAAGGTTGAACATCCATGATTCCCAAAGGGATCCAGCGGTGTGCCCCGTTTCGTGCGGGCATGAAATAAACCAGAATCAGTAGGAGAAGGTTGACAAAAAAGATGGGGTAACTGAACCATCGAAGAGATCGATACGGAATGATGGTAGCAAGGAACATGAACGGAATGCCGAGCGAGATCCAGACGATTTGCCTGAACGCGTAGTTCCCGCTTTTGGCAAGTTCATCTCCCCTGACAATCCCTGAATAACCTATCAGCATTAACACAATCGCGGTGATTACGATGGTCCAGGGAAGTCGTTTTATCCATTCCTTAACAGTCAAAAATCAACCTTTACAGTAAGTATAAAAAACAGATGGCATGTGTTCACTCTGCCAATGGTCTACACAGCAGACCCTATGAAATTCAAGCCTTCTTAAAACCATGATAAGAAAGTGGAATGTATTAACACGAGCAATGGTCTGCACAGCAGACCCTACTGTATACTTAGTGAAATTATTGAATTGAGGGAATAGAAATCTGGGAATTGTAAGGCTCTATTGGCAGGCTATCGTTGCAGAAAACAGGTATTCATTAACCATAGACCCTTTACAGAATTGAGTTTTGTTGAGATAAAGTCACTATTTTGACAGGGTTTTTCTGCTTTTTACGTTCTGGATACAATCTGCTATGATGGCGGAGCTATTCAATCCTTCGTGAATTGTCAATTTCAAACAAACATTTAATGACAGGGGTTTTTCCTGTCTGGCAGACCTGCCTGGACGGACCTTAATAGAATCCATGAATCAACCGTTTCCCCAAAAGATATTTTCCGAGATGAAGAAGTACCCGGTGACGTGGTTTTTCTTTATTTTGATCGTCGGGTTATACATTGGCACGCTGGTCAATCAACAAACCGATCCGGATCATGCGAATGATGCCCAGAGGAAACTCGGTGCGCTTTCCACATTGGCTATGTTCAATGAAAACCTGACCGACAAAACACGTGTGAAAACAGATCTTTATGGTCAATTTGAATTGTGGGATGGCGAGTTTTGGAGAATTCTCGTCAGCGGTTTTCATCATCTTGGGTTGTTCCATTTATTTTGTAATGGAATCTCCCTTCTCTGGCTTGGAAAACTGCTGGAGCCTGTGATGAAAAAATGGGCTTACGCACTGTTTATAATTTCTGGAACTTATATTTCATTTCTGCCTGAAATTTTTCTGGAGCATGATCTGGTCGGAATATCGGGTGGTCTATGCGCGATGTTCGGACTGCTTATTATATTGCGTTATCATCATGTACAGATCGGTTTACTGGTTGATAATAATATGGTCCGCTCGATGATATATTTCCTTCTTGGCTGTATTATTGTGACCCAACTGGAAATTTTTCGGGTGGCCAATATCGCGCATTTCACCGGGCTTGGATATGGAATTGTTTTTGGAATAGCATTCTGGGGAGTTCCGAAATGGCAACTTTCAAGAAAACAGATACGACTTTACGGCATGATATTTTTGCTCGCTCATCTTCTGCTGATACCGGCTACGTATTATTGTGTTCATCCTGTCTGGAATGGTCGGTACCAATGGTATCTGGCTTATCAATTGAGCAAACAGCGCCAGGACAATAAACAACTAGGCATTCTCAATCTGGGACAGAATAATGTCACAGAAGAAGAAGTCACCCATTTAAAAAAAGCGGTTGAGATAGACCCCGGACTCTCCGGAGCGTGGAACGAGATTGCAATCTATTACGTCCAGAATGGTTCCTACTGTGAAGCCTGGGAAAATATCCTGACCGGTCTTCAACAGAATCGAAGTTATGAAGAAGGGATTCGAACAGCCAAGAAAATCTGGCGGCTTTTTTCCACTGCGGAAGATCAGAAGAAAGCGATGGAATTTCTATTATCCTTGTTTGGGGATGAATCAAGTGATTGGCTTTCCCGTTTTCAGATGCTTCCGGGGCAACCTAATTCGATTGAAAAACTTCAATCTGAAAACAATATTTCAAATGGCACAAAATCCATTCTCGAATTTTTTAGCACACCTTCCGAGAAATCTAATAACTTGCCGGGGTTTGAAAAGAAGCCTCGGGAATTGGAAAAAGCGAACAGGAAGCAACAACAAAAGATTTCTGATCCGCCGGATGAAGATTCAGAAGGAAAACGTCTTTAGTTTAGCGATCATGTCAGGCACAGCCTGACAGAAGCAAGAAAGAGAGAAGGAACCACAGATAGACACAAATGATCACAGATTATTTTAACAAAATAAAGAAGATATTTTTTACCACAAAGACTCCAAGGCACGAAGAAAAACGAAATCAAGTGTAGTGCTCTTTCGAGCTTTAAATGTCCGGTGTCAATTTTCAAATGGCACGCTCGTTGGTGTGCAACTTAATCTGAGCTAAGTAACATTTATCGGTAGTTGGACGAGTAGGGTCTGCTGTGCAGACCAGACATGTTATAACGCAATCTTTCTTGATGGTCTGCACAGCAGACCCTACACTTTTATTTATTTTATCGAAGAATGGACTGCACAGCAGACCCTACAAAAACCCTACACTCAATGTGTTTTTATTTGTAGATTGATATTAATCAGCGGCTTTGACAATCTGTGTTTCCATATTGGAATGATCCTGCGTTCCTTCCAGATTAACAGAAGTTATGTTGATTTTATCTTCCCACCAGAGCTTGGCTTTCTCTTCATTCCAGGGATTTCCTGATTCACAGGATGTCAGCGCCATCTTGAATTCATCAACAGTCTGGAATCGCTCATCCGGATTCTTTTGAAGACATTTCAGGATAATTTCTTTCATGCGAGGGGAAATGTTCTCTGACTCTTCAATTACAGGTGTTTTATTTGCATGGGCGAAAATGACTTTGAGCGGGTTATCTTCATCAAAAATTGGTTTACCGGTCAGCATGTAATAAGCGGTCACGCCAAGTGAATAGATATCACTCCTGACATCAGCATTACCTTCGAGGGAAGATTCGGGTGCAGCAAAAAGTGGTG
>JAJRVU010000244.1 GCA_024277145.1 Planctomycetota bacterium | reverse complement strand
CTGGGAGTCTTCTGTTTGTTTACGATTTAATTTGAAATTCATTAATAATAATATTTACTATATACAGTCCTGAAGTGCCGTCATTTTGCCAATAAAGTGCATTTCATGCAGAAACTGCGATCAGGAAAGATTCTTTTTTATCAGGAATAAGTGAATGAGTAAACCGACAGTTGCAATTGTAGGAGCCAGTAATAATCGATCCAAGTTCGGAAACAAGGCTGTTCGGGCTCATATTAAGCAGGGATACGAGGTTTATCCTGTGAATCCAAAAGAAGAAACGATTGAAGGGCTAAAATGCTACTCCAGCCTGAACGATCTTCCTGTCGATCATCTGACTCGCGTCAGCATCTATATTCATCCCACTGCAGGAATTGGCTTGTTAGAAGAAATTCAGGACTTGAATGTTGAAGAAATCTGGTTTAATCCGGGAAGTGAGAGCCCTGAAATCCTGGCACGCGCAGAGGAACTGGGAATAGATATTATCCAAGCTTGCAGTATCGTTGACTTGGGTGTCAGTCCTGCTTCTTTTCCCGAAAATTAAGTAAGGCTTTTACTTGATCTTCAACGATGCAAAGAATCGCCTGAAGTTCCTGTTCCGACATAATGGGGTTTGTTACTGTTATCAGATTCCTGAAATTTTCGTTGTACAGCTTGATCTGATTGATAAACCTTGTGTGTCAGCCGAGGTCTGAAAAAGACCATCAATAGCAAGGGGAGGTACCAAAGCAGATAAACGCTCGGATACCAGAATTGGATTCCAACAACAATTGCAGCAGAATGTGCCATCAGATGCTCCAGGTTTTTTTTCCTGGGCCAGATTGTCAAACAGATGACCATGACAATGAAGGCCACAAAAACCGGAAATCGATAGACATCATTAGATGCAGACCAGAAACCTTGATCGGAATGATTTTTAAGCTCGGTCACCAACCACTGAAATGAGTAAACACTTTTCAACAGAAACGAATTCAGGGAAGCAGAAGTGTTTGCAATAATCACGGCCATCACAATCCCGACCAGCCCTAATGCAGAGCAAAATCGGATCGCTCCGCGGCGATCATAAAAGGCGGCCCATAATGGAAGCAGGAACACAGGGAAGAACAAGGCACCACAGGAGAATCCCATTAATCCTCCTGCAATCATCGGTTTTTTGAAAGCGACAAATGCCCAGACAATAAACGCAGATGGAAGGACATGACTGATCTCACCAACGTCATACGAGGTGCAAGGCAGAAAGAGATAAAGCGTTCCCATCGAAAGGCCGAGTTTCATATCATCAAAATGCAGCCGACCAACAAAAATGAGCCCTAACACAACTGAAAGATTAAGAACAACTGCCAGAATTCGGGCAGCTAACTGCTGTAAGACCAGTTGCTCGCTTTCATCTCCTCCATTTTTTTCTGAGACCGCTTTAGAAATTGCAATTGCAGGTGCAGCCAAAATCGAAGTCGTCGGACCTGCATGAGGATCCAACGGCGTTTCCTCCCGACCACTCAACAATTCGCCTTGCTGGACAATCTCTAATGTTTTTTCTGAAGGTGCCTGATTAATGGCAGTTGCAGTCAGAAATGAGAACGTGGAGATACAGAGAAAGGCCATCCCCGGCATATTCATATTCTGCTCTAAACGAGGCCGGCGTTGAAAGACACTGTCAATAAAAAGACGGACCAGAATAATTCCGGAAATAATGAACAGCCAGACATACCCGAGAGGGGGACTGTACTTCACTAGAAGAACACCAGGGGACATCAACAACAGAAGGAAAAGATCCAGGTTGCGCAACGACCATACTCGACCAAATCGAAAATAGATCGACATGATCAGCAGCAGGGACAGGTAAAACCATGTCGCTGGATTGATATCATAACCTGGTAAATTACCAGCCATAAACAAACTCTTCAGTAATTCAACTAGCGAAATTCGACAACAATTACACGTTGGATATTATTTCGCAATATGACCCATTGACAATAATCTGTAGAAAAGAATTTCAAGAAAGAGTGATAAGAAAAATGAATATTTGAAGAACTCCTTGCACATGATACAGAATACGGAGGATTGCCCCTGAGTCCAAGCAGGAAACCTCTTTTTTCAAGCTTTTATTCAACTTATCAGGGGGAAGATAATCCTATTCCATTCCCATTTGTGTATTACATCTCGAGTAAATCCTGTATGATCAGAAAAACCGTTATATTCCTTAAACTGAGCATTTATTGCCCTGACCGTTTGTTTTATATACCCATAATTTTTTATTAAGCAATTGAATCCATGAATTCACCTCTGACAATCATCCACCAAAACTGCCTGAATCATTCCTTTGTCAAAGTGCAATCGGTTCCCTTTTTTTCTGTCAACGATTTCTCTCAACTTTCCCTTAAATCATTGTCACTGGAAACAGAATGGATTGCCTTCTTTCCGGACCATTTCTTACCGGACCATGGCGTCAAGAATGAAAATATTGATTTCCAGTCTCCTGAACACTTTATCCCGAATAATTGCAAGGCTGCTATCATCCCATTCAACAAATCAGGTAGTTCCCCGCAAGAACTCAATTTCATCCCGGCAAATCTCGCAGTCCTGATGACTAATCCGCTTTGGCTCGGCATTCCGGTCATTCATCAATCATTATTAAACGAGGCATTGAAAGCCGATTCACAAGATACAATCTGGAACACATTTGCACAGGAAGCATTTCAACTTAAGGATATTGGGATACTGAACCATCCTGTTGAAATCGTAATTCAAAATCAGCAACCGATACCCAGCCTTGCACCGGGAATCCCTTCTGAAGAGCGTGAATGGCTGAGATTTCAGATCATGAACAGACCCACTGGAAAGTTGATTTCACAACCAGATATCTCATTAGAAACTGTGGCTGTCCGGGCAGGATTACTTCAATTTCATGATGAATTGGATGCCAGCCATCAATGCAGCCAAAGCATGGAGGGAGAACAGCTTGCAGATCATTGGCATGGAATCATGCATCGTCGGGAACCTGATGACTCCAATGCCAAATACTGGTACAGGAGAGTAGGGAAGAGTTCGATATTCAAAATTCTTTCAAAGCATGCCGAGGCTGTTCTTAAGAGCAGCTCTTCATCGGATGCGGATTTTTGGAGGAAAAAACTCATTACTTCATCTGGTTGGGACTCATTTACATTCATTGATTTCTGTTCTTTCTGCAGGAATTCCAATGATCAAGAACTCATTCAAGCTGCTGAAAACATTCAATATATGGAAATGCTTCTCCTTTTAGCGGAAAGCTGTTGAACGTGCATCTCGTCAATTTTTGATAGGCAATGATTGACATATGCTCCATGAAGGATAGAATATAAGACGTGCTGCTCAACGGTCCTGCTTTTCCAATAGCGGGCAAATCGAGTGGACAAGTTGCCAGTACACTCCCTGCAAACAAATGCATTCCTGTTGACCAATGATAACATTGATCTCAGATTCAAAATGGCAGAAGCTTCAAACTTGTGATACTTCAAGCTGGAAATGGTCTTGATAGTTGATGACCATGCTTTTTAGAAAACCGACTGGAGTGATCCTTAATTAGTTGGCCATTCTGCATCCTTGAAACAGCCCGACAGCTATCAGGGTTCAAGTGCATTAAGGCTCAAAGCCGGAATAATCCGGTTATTCATATTATAACGGCGCTATAGCGAATGGATTCATGTAACCAACTCCTTTAAATGGAATTGGAGACTTGTATCCGCTAAAAACCGGATCATAATAAGACGGAAGATAAATAAATTCAGCTCGAAAGAGCACTATTAACACAAAAGGTTCAGATATGCTTTTCGGTGGCCAAGATCAAATATTGATGATTTTTTTCGGCGGTCCTTATGAAATTTTGATTATCCTCGCCATTGTTCTCCTGTTATTTGGAAAACGAATTCCCTCTGTCATGCGATCATTAGGATCAAGCATTGTGGAATTCAAAAAAGGAGTCAATGATATTGAAGAGGAAGTCAAAAAAGACGAATCGGATAAAATTTAACTAACAGCTAGACATCTTTCATAGTAGTTCCTGCCGTTCGTTATTCATCAATAAAACAACTACCATTTAAAATATTAAAACAACTCACAAGGAGTCATTGATGTCATTATTAGGTTTTTTCCCAGGAGTACCAGGGGGACCTGAAGTACTGATCGTTGCAATAATTGCTCTTCTTCTCTTCGGAAAACGTCTTCCGGAAGTAGCACGAAGCCTGGGAAAAGGGATAGTGGAATTCAAAAAAGGAGTGAGTGGAATTGAAGACGAAGTGAATCAAGCAGCGAACCAGTCTTCAACTCGACCACGTTCATCTATCGAAGATGATGACGACGAAGTAACCGCTCCCAAGTTTGAACCACCCACTCAAGAGCCAAAATCTTCTGATGAAGATTAGACAATGTCTAGAAATGATATAGAACGTGGCGCATTGTATATATAATCGGGATAACACTTAAGCCTTCTAAATCAATTGTAGAAACGCTCTGATTCCTGATTAAGTCAACTCTTGAACCGACCAACGAAAAAAGCCTCCAGTGATTTACTGAAGGCTTTTTTTATGAGATATATTGATTAAACGTCTCAGCTTTAATGGGTAGTGTTATCAGGCTGAACATCAACGATCCGGGCTGTCGGTTTGCTCATGTCCACAACCACACTGTTGGGTGTTTTCACCACGGCTTCATTTCCTGCTTCATCTCGAACCGTCATTTTCAGATAAATTCGTGCGGGAACCGTTTCTTCGATTTCCCAGACATACTGGCCGGAATTTGCGACCCAACCAGAAACATTAATCCACGGACCATCCTGATTTTCAGAATAGGAAATGGAGACTGGTTTTTCAGTCAATTGATTATCACTTGCCTGCCAACGGACAAGAATTTTATTTGTCGTATTTTCCCGTCCCTGATAGGCAGGAAGAAACTTGGCAACGGGAACTGATTGATCGACATTCACAACGATTTCTGCTTTATCCCCCGGCTGTGGAGGATCATGAGAAAGGCCAGCACCACTTCGCACTCTCAAGGTAAAACCATAAATACCATCATGCGGAACTGTAACATGGAATGGAGAAACTTTATCAGTGTCTTCACCATATCGGTACCATTTCACACCTTGATTCTGGGTGATGTAAAGAATAACAGAACTGACACCGGAAGGGCCAACATCGTCCACTCTATAGGCAATTTTGAACTGACGACTTTTCACCGAACGATTAATTTTGCCAATAGGTTGATTGTTATTGGTCATTTTCGGAGCAGGGTTTTCTACAGTAATTGGCTCGTATCTCGGTTGAGTAATTTCAGGAGCTGTTTTTTCCGGACCTGACACAAAATTTCCATTTGTCTTTTCTGGAAGATTGTTAGTTTGGTTCGATTCCTGATTTCCTGTATTAGGCATGGAAAGCAGAGGGATCTGTGAAAAAGAAGGTGGAACAGATGTAATGTTTGTTCTCGGTCCCGGTGCAATCAACATTGGATTCCTCTTCGCTGGTCTTTTCACTGGCGTATGAGAAGCAATTGGCTGGCTGTAATCACCTAAATCGGGTTTACTCTTGCCGGAATTGACAGGAAGAGTTGGAACGGATTGGCCAGAGTTTAATGCAACAACATTTGTTTTTGCCTGCTGACGGAATATATTTTTTGCCTGATCCAGAATGGTCCCGCGGACTGCAACTGTTCCACCTTCGGGAACAGACCAGGATGTTTCACCATTTGCTTGAGAATATACGCTCACGTTTTGCCAGTTTGATACACCACTTTGATAGTATTCCAATTTCAAAGTGGAAGGATCAAGATTGGAATCCTGCGCGCTCCATGTCAATTTTACATTTCCCGGACCATCAGGAGTAACATTTAGATTCAAAACGGGAGACATTCGATCGACGATCACTTTCAATCCCGCTTCCATGCTATTCTGAGCAGGATAAACCTGACCGTTTGAGTCAATGGTTCTGACAGCAAACCAGTATTCACCGTCGACAGCAGCTTCAAAACTGAATTTACCGGCAGATGGTTGAACGGTTTTGATCTGTTTCCAGCTTGAACCCTGATCGACAGAGAGATACAGCCGAACTTCTTTCGCTCCATTCGGAGGCATATCATTGGCATCATATTGGAAAGGAATGCGAAATCTGGCTTTTTGTGTAAAAATAATGCCATCTGTGCCTGCTTCCAGGACAGAAATCAAGCTTTGTCCGATCACTAACAGACCAGTCGCTACGTAAACCATGCTTCTCATCGTAATCCCTCTTTGACGCATCTCGGTATATCTGTATTGCCTTAACCTTTTTCAGGCATGGCATTTACAAACAGATAAATTTTTCAATCGCACGAAAATCTATCTATCGTATGTGAGTTCTTACAGTTATATCGACATTAACGAATCTACGACTTGAAGCGAAACAGAATTCCGGGCAGGTTTGAACACCTGTTGAAGCAATAAGAGCTCTTTAAACATAACACATTAGAAAACATGGGGAAGACTGGGTGTTTTATAGATTATTACGATAGCTTTGCATCAGGACAGAATACTCATTAGCTAATCTTTTGATGCGGTCCATATCACCATTCTCTACAGCATTTTTTTCCACCAATGCACTACCTAATCCGACAGCACAGGCTCCCGCTTTGACGAACGATTCCATCGTCTTCATGTTGACTCCGCCAGTGGGCATTAATCGAATTTGAGGCAGGGGACCATGAATTGCCTTCAAGAATTCAGGACCGCCAACATCTGCTGGAAAAACCTTAACAATATCTGCGCCTGCTTCCCATGCGGTAAGAATTTCTGTCGGCGTGAATGCTCCCGGCATGACCATTTTATCATAACGATTGCATAGCTGAATCACTTCTTTGTTCACAACAGGAGAGACGATAAACTCAGCGCCCGCCAATATTGCAGAACGGGCAGATTCCGTATCAAGAACCGTTCCTGCACCTAATACAATTTTATCTCCCAGCTCTTCTTTAACTTCAGAAATAATTTTTAAAACATCGGGAACAGTGAAGGTGACTTCCAATATGTTGACACCTCCTTTGTGTAATGCTTTAGCAACATTCACCAGTTGATCACTGGAAGAAGCGCGAATGATAGCAACAATTCCATTATCTAAAACGCGTTGAAGATTTTCGTGTAGACTCATCTGTGGTTCCTCATTATGAATCCTGTAATATTTTTTATTGTTTTTATACGAAGAATTAAAGTTGCTTTTCAAAATCTAATTTTTTTGAACCACAGATAAACACAGATTTACACAAATTGAAATGAATCTGTTGAGAACATTAGAAGTTTAAACTGTAGGGTCTGCTGTGCAGACCAATGAACGAATAAAAATAATTCTACTTTGTGTCTCCGTGACTCCGTGTTTAATCAAAAATAGTTTTTTTAAACGGTGGCAATTATTGATAACGGTCTCCGCGGCTCTGCGAACTCCGCGTGATGATTTCCTTCTATTTTTGCAGTATAATAAAAATATCATTGTTGAATATATCTCATTTTGGTCTGCACAGCAGACCCTACAAAACCAGTATTGCCGAGTATTAATTACGTTAACTGAAGTCGTTAATAAATTCGTGTTTATTTGAGTCCATCTGTGGTTCCAGTTTTAACAATTACACAATAAAAGAACGCTTAACCTTCTGAAGCATATTTTTCTGCGTATTCCAGAATCCACAAATCGATTGTTTCTTTAAACGACTCCAAATCAATCTGCGCGAGAAACTGATAATTGCGTCTGTTGAATGCTTCCGTATTCCTGATTGTTGCTTTGGCAGAAACTTCGATAATGTGAACCTGGCTGAATGGGGTCACCAAAATTTCAAATCGACTGTACAGATTAGATTGTCCTGCAGTTGATCGGGATGCAAAATCGTCCCGACTGATCTTGGCTCCCCAGCCTTTTTCACCCACAACCGTTTCATAACGAAAACCGGGAAAATGATCCGCTAATTGCCTTAAACAACTTTCAGCATGTTCTGAAAGTTCCAGTCGGAATGCAGAATATTGAGATTTAAGTTCTTCTTCAGACAAAGCTTCTTCTTCTGCCTGCCTGCCTTGCATCTCTTTTTTTTGCTTGCCTCGGCCAATGGCTCGTTCCAGTCGTTTATCAAAATCCATCAGTATTTTGTTCCTAATACCACGTTCTATATAAAGAATTGCTTACACCTATTCGGCGTAGTCATCTATTTACGATGTTTTGTTGACAGTCCCTGAAATAATTTCTCAATTCGCCCAAATACTGAAAACAAGTTCTCTTATTCTAGCTGGAATTCAAATACGAGTGAAGCGCAGAGAAATCAATTCTCAAAAGAATTCCCCATAACTCATGGAAAGAAAGCGATTTACATCTCTTTTCTCAACCTCAGTCCGGCCAATCCATCCACTTACATATTGAAAATTGACTGGAATAAAGTTTTTTAAATATATGCAGACATCCCTGCACATTCTATTGACAGAAGCAAACGTGCAGCTTACCCTGCACATAGAACTCAAAGTTAAATACTCAGCAGTTCAAATTATTTTCAACATCAATTAAATAACAGGATACTTTTCCGATGCCACAATTCACTGCGGGCGAACTTGAAACCATGAAAATTCTCTGGACGCACGGCGAACTTAAACCGGCGGAAATACAAAAGCATTATTCCAAGCCAATCAAGAACCCGGCACTCAGGTCTTACCTTTCCATCCTTCTTGAAAAAGGACACATCACGAGAACACTCGTCGGAAAGGCTTATTATTATAAAGCAAAAACCAGACAGAAATCAGCCTTTCAAAAAATGCTTGGGGAACTTGTTGATAATTTCTGTGAAGGTTCCTCAGAAACGCTTTTGGTCAATCTCCTGAAAAAAGAAAAACTGACTGAAAAAGAACTTCTACGAATCAAAGAACTTGCAGACAAAAACAGCAACTCATCAACCGGGAGGAATAAATAATGAATATCACTCCAATGATTTCCAATTTTTATGGCTGGCTGATTGAAGCTCCCGAACCATTCTTATTATTTCTGAAAATTACGATTCTCCTTTTGGTCGGCTGGGCAGGCCATTTCCTATTGAAAAATCGGAACCCTCGCTGGCGCGTGATCCTCTGGAGGTCTGTATCAGTTGGAATTATTATTTTACCACTCTGGTCTTTAGCAGGTCCGGTGTTCCTTGTCAGTGTTTCCAAGCCGATTGATATGGAAATCTCTGAAGAACAAGATCCTGTTGTACCAATATTTGAAAGTGGGCAACCGCTTCCTGCATTTAATT
>JAJRVU010000011.1 GCA_024277145.1 Planctomycetota bacterium | reverse complement strand
TTAGAATTAATTTTCTGTGCTCCTTGAACAGAATGTGTCATCATTATTTAGGATTCGTTGTCGTGAACTTCAGGCAAGGAGAATTATTGAATTCTATCATCAGCTTCAGCCCATGAAACCGAATTGCCCCCCAGGATCGATTGCAATTGAGTTTTTCCATTCCATTTTCAATTACCTCGAAGAATAATATATCTGAAAGGGCATCAAAAAATATTTTCATTCCAGACCGTGGTTCCACTAAAGAAATGGCACAGTGATACCTCCCCGGTGCAAGAGACTCTACTGGGAGTGTAAAGTGATACTCATTTACATCTCCTTTTATTCCAGATGGAATGATTGATGAAAATGTGCTCCCCACAGGATTGTGGTCACTTCGATATATCGTTAAACCAATCTGAAAGTTTTCAGTCTGTTTATAGGATTTTATTTTCATTCTGATATTCAATTCACCATCTTCAATTATTGCAGGTGAATTCTGTTGTGAAGTAAACCCGAGTTCCTGAAATTTTATCGCACCATCGAGTCCTCCGAATGGACGTTCTAACTGGGTAACATCATCGCCCATCATGGAACGTCGTTCTGGCGAAAGGTAATAACCAACCACCTTCTCAGTCGCTCCGATCTCTTTAAGTTCTCCAGTGGAAATGAGTAGTGCTCGAGTTGTCAATGTACGAATTGAAGCCATGTTATGGCTTACAAACAACACTGTTCTCCCAGACTTTGAAACATCTTCCATTTTTTCTAGGCAACGTTTTTGAAATTCGACATCGCCCACTGCTAGAACTTCATCCACAATTAATATTTCTGGGTCAAGATGGGCAGCGACCGCAAAACCCAACCGAACCGTCATGCCGCTGGAGTAGCGTTTGACGGGGGTGTCGATGAATTGTTCGACTCCTGCGAAATCAACAATGGCATCGAACTGTTTTTTGACTTCTGCTTTGGTCATACCGAGGATGGTGCCATTGAGATAGACGTTTTCGCGTCCAGTTAATTCGGGATGAAACCCTGTACCGACTTCTAACAGTGCTGCTACTCGCCCTCGTATCTCAATACGTCCTGTTGTGGGTGTTGTGATTTGTGATAGTAGTTTGAGTAATGTGCTTTTTCCTGCACCATTTTTTCCAATCACTCCTAACACTTCACCCTGAGGAACATCGAACGAAATACCTTTCAATGCCCAGAAGTTATTCTCTTCGTCAATCTGGTTTTTGTGTGACTCAGCAATCTCAACACTCTTTATATCTGCTTTGCCAAACAGTTTTCCAGCGGTTTTATTCACTAACTCACGAATCGAACCGCTATGCGTTAAGCCGAGCTTGTATGACTTTCCTAAGTTTTCAACTCGAATGGCAGGGGTTGACATTTTTTTATTCGTCCAGAGAAATCGTTAAATAATATCAGCGAAGGTTGTTTCCACTTTACGGAAGTAGAACATTCCAGAAAACAACAGAACTAAAACAACGGTAAATGAAATTCCCATCATCACCCAGTTGGGATCAGATATCCCCAGGATCGACCAGCGGAAACCTTCAATCACACCCACCATCGGATTCAATGCATAGAACGTTCGGAAACGTTCAGGAACCATAGAAACGGGATAAATAATCGGGCAGCAATACATCCAGATTTGTATCAAAAAAGGAACAGCCATGCTCACATCACGATATTTCACATTAAGAGCGGTCAGCCATAATCCGACAGACAACGCAGTCAACATTGCCAGGAATGCAAAAACGGGAAACAACACAATTTGTGGTGGAGGGGGCATCTTGAAAAATAACATCAACGCAAACAAAACCACGAGCTGAATTGCAAAATCAACTAACCCCACAACCACTGCTGAAATGGGAAGAATTAATCTGGGAAAATAAACTTTTTGCAACAGGGCAGATCCCCCTACGATGCTACCTGTGGATGCAGAGAGAGCCGTCGAAAAGTAGAGCCAGGGTAAGAGTCCTGCAAAGGCAAAAACGGGATAAGGAATACCGTCTCCCGCAGAAATTTTTGCGAAGTAACTAAAGATTGCAGTGAAAATTATCATCGACATGACTGGTTTAATTAAAGCCCAGCTATATCCCACAATCGACTGCCGATATCTTGCAGAAATATCCCGCCAAATCAACAGAGATAAAAGGTCTCGATACTTCCACAGTTCGTGAAAGTTGATAGATATCCAACCTTTGGGAGGTGTGATAACAGTTAACGGTAAATTATTGTTGTCGATGATATTTTGATTCAATGACAGGTCAGTTTCTTGTACCTCTGCCGGATTGATGTTGATTTCTTGTTGAGCAGATTCTGGCATTATGAATGAACTCCCTGTTGAAGGGATGGTGTTGGTTTTAGATCAGGTTGAGGATTTGCAAATGGTCGCCAGATCATAAATGGTCTTTCAATACATTTGAATAATATTAATGATACAAACAAAACGATAGGGAGAATGATTGCTGCCTGAAACAAAAGTGCTGCTGGGTAACTCCAGCCTGCTGTCCATGAAATTGTTTGATTGCCTACAAAACTAATCACAAAAAAGTGATATAAATAAATGGTGTAACACATTCCACCCGTAATCACGATAACAGGCTGAGACAATAACCGGCTCATCACTTTTCCCTTAAAGGAACACCAGTAAGCTGCAAAAGTGGCAACAGGCAATAAGAAATATGTAACAGGATTCCATTGAATTAAAACTAAAAGAGACCATGCTCCAATTCCACAAATATCCCATAACAGAGAGACCTTTGGGGTCTTCTTCCAATCATTCAAATAAACATCAGCTAACAACATTCCGACCAAAAAGAAATCAACAAAGTAGGGCAAAGATAACATCACACGCCGAGGGAGAACATCCTGGAACCGATACTTGATTCCTATTGATGTTGCAATCAACACAATCATAAATAGACGACGAGTAAAACATTGACCACGATAAACTATCATTGCAAGTATTGGTGCTAATAGATAAAACTGCACTTCAATTTCTAACGACCAAGAAACACCGTTGATCGTGCTCCACTCTTCATAAATCATTCCGTGCAAATAAACCAATGTTGCTAAAAGATGTGGAAGCAAATCCAAAATTTGTTCTTTTTTCCAGACAACAAGCAGAATGGCAATTAACAGAATGTTGACTATAAAAGGTGGCTCTAACCTTGTGATTCTTCGGGTGTAATATTGTTTGAGTAATAAAGGTTGTTGAGATTGAATCCGTTCTAAAAAAGGCATCCCCAAAATAAATCCTGACAAAGTGAAGAACAAAGGGACTCCACAATTGCCTAATTGAAAGATGTGAAAGATTGAATAATCTCGAGGGCTGATTTCCCATGCTGTCGTTTTCTTTGTGACAAATCCATTTAAGTGGTGCATGATGACAGCCATGATTGCAACAAATCGCAATCCATCAATGACAGGAATAAGTCTCCCTTGTGATACCACTCGTCCGAAACTTTTTTCCAGCCAATTACTGAAAAAAACTGTTTCAGAAGGTGTTTGTTCCAGTCTGTTACCTTTTTCTGTTTGATTCATGATTTAACTGTAGAAGCAGATAATTCAATAGCTTGATTAATCTGCTCATCATTACCCAATTCTGGCAGGTCTGTAGAAAGACCTTCAGGGCTAAAAATGTGTAACAGAGGTTTGGAACATTCTTTCCAACGGTATTGTTTTGAATTCTCGACGGCAGCCTGATGGTATGATTCCCATAGGGGCTTATCTGTCAAAAGAGAATCCAATGAATCAGCAATGGCATTCACATTATCAGGTGAATGAAAAAAACCACCTCTTCCACCAATTTCAGGCATTGCACAAACATTACTTCCCACAACTGGAGTACCAAATGCTTGAGCTTCTACTGCGGGGATGCCGAATGATTCACATCGGCTCATTAAACAATATACCATCGCGGTTGCGTAATGCTCATGTAATTCTTCACGACTTACTTTCCCTGTTATTATGACTGCATTTTTTAGTTTCAAGTCTTTTATTTGCTGTTCAATTTTTTTTCTATAAGAATGATCTGCCCAGGGACCCACAAGAGCCAGTGTTGCAGGAATATTTTTATTGTGTAGTAATGCCAATGTAGAAACTGTTGCTTCGACATTTTTCCAGGGTGCCATGACTGAGACTGTCAATATGGAAAATGGTATCTTCTCGGTTGACTGACGCATCCGCTCTGCGAGATCGTGAGTCTCGTCTTCTATTCCCTGATAAACAATTGAGTGAGGAGCTTCTGGAATCAATCCTGCATTTTTTTGATAGAGGTCTCGCATATGTTGCGAGTTATAAATCATTCGATCTGCAAAACGATATGCTTTTCGATATGCTGCACGTTGTATTGTTGCTTTCAAATTCTCTTTGAAAGTTGTCTGCATTCCAGGCATCATGCACCACGGGTTTTGTGCTAATGAAACCTGGGGAATTGAGTATCTAGATTGAATTGTACCCGTCGGAGTAAAGAGGACATCTGCACGCACAACTTTTAAGATTGATGGTAACTTCAGTCGCTCCCACAATGTTCTTTTAATCCAATTATTCCCAAATGCAGGAGCTGAGATACTTTGCACATTCTCGGTAAACCGTTTATCTTCAATTGATTCACCCTCTTCCACTAAAATTGTGAAAGTATGGGTAGATTCTGTCCAAATTGCCAGTTGTCGAACATGCCCAAACAGAACATGCTGACCACTTAACGAACGTGCCGAAAGTGCATTAACAAAAATATGCATTTAATTTAAAACCAGCTATTATCAAAAATGATATCGCAGTGGGTACTTGGCTTTCTTCCTTAATGTATGCTCAATTGAATATCGTTCTCATTATGTTTGATTTCACTGTCACGATGATTCATTGTTTCGGTCACAGCCTCTGCAAACTGATTTGTTATTACGCAGCGGTCAAATTTTTGCTCAGCAACAAGACGGGCTTTGGCTCCCATTTTGTCTGTTAGAGTTTTGTCCTTTGCCAGCGAAAGTATTGCTGTTGTTAAAGACTGCATGATTTTTTCATGTGATTGATCAATGTCACAGACTTTGCCAAGTTCTTGATTTTCGACGAACTGCGAAAGATCAGATGCCTCTTTAGCAAGAACTAACAATGGTGTTCCACTAGCGAGAATTCCGTAAACCTTACTTGGATAGAGACAACGTTCAACTCCCGATTTCAATGAGACATAATGGAGATCAGCAGCACTGAGGCTTTCTGATAAATTTTCATATGGTTGCTTTTGTAGCATTGTGATGTTGTTGATTTCATCCGTTGCAATTTTTTTGACAATCGCTTTTTTCTGAACGCCATCTCCGATAACAACAAAATGGATGTTGTGATGATTTTTTAATAGATTTGCTGCATCTAAAAGTGCATTAATTTCATTTGCAAGTCCAAGATTCCCCGAATACATCACAATAAACTTATCGTCCCAACCATGTTCTTTTCGGAAATAATTATTTTTCTTGACCGGATAAATTGTTGTTGTGTCTGTCCAGTTGGGAAGAACTTGTAGAGCTGAGTCTGGAATACCATTTTGTTGACAAGTTTTTTTCATGTCGTCACTGAGAACGATAACTCGATCCGCTTGTTGATAACAGTTAAAGAGCAAGTTTCTAAGTTTTCGTACAATATATCCTTCGCGAAATTTTCCTAACACAACGGCAACATCTGGGTAGATGTCTTGCAGGTATGCAATGAATTTACAACCCGTTCGTTTTTTTAAGGTTCTTCCTAATAAAGGCAAAAAGAAAGGATCTGTTTCAGTGATAACGACATCAGGAATTGGTACTTGCTTCAATACACGATACGCAGATGCAGTAAATGTCAAAAGGTTAGTAAGTCGTCCTAAAAAAAATCCTTTTGCAATTCGTGTATGATTGACACGATAGATATTTAATGATGGTCCAAAAGGATGAATGTCTTCAAGATTTTTTTCACCTTGTAAAGAGTGGCCGCAGATGACATCGATATCAAAATCTTCAATCAGATCTTCACATAATTGTGTGAGGAGTTGTCCTGTTGCTTCATGATCAGGCCAAAATGAGCGATTGATAAAAAGAAGACGAGGACGCTTCATAAAACAGTTTTCTCAGAGTTGATGATGTCTATTTATTTTGAAAAACTGTTGTAAGATACGCAGCGGAATTCAGACCTCACTGAGAGTGAAAGCGCTAGAATTTGATTTCATTTCTTCGATATCTGAATCAACCATCATTCGGACAAGTTGTGGAAATTCTGTATCGTTTTTCCAGCCAAGATCTTCGTGTGCTTTTGAACTGTCACCCAGAAGTAAGTCAACTTCTGTTGGACGAAAATAACGCTCATCAATTTGAATCAAAACCTGTCCATCAGGTCCAAGACCGATTTCCTCAACACCTTCACCTTCCCATGTGATTGGCAAGCCGGCATGTGCGAAAGAAAGTTCACAGAACTCGCGAACAGAATGGGTTTCGCCAGTTGATATGACATAGTCTTTAGGAATATCTGCTTGTAACATCAGATACATTGCTTCCACAAAATCACCTGCAAATCCCCAGTCTCGTTTGGCATCAAGATTCCCCAGGAACAGGCAATCTTGCTTGTTATGATAAATTGCTGCGACTGCTCTTGAAATCTTTCTGGTGACAAACGTTTCACCTCGACGGGGTGATTCATGATTGAACAGAATACCATTCACTGCAAACATCCCATACGACTCACGGTAATTTCGAGTAATATGAAATGCATACGCCTTTGCAGCAGCATAAGGACTACGTGGGTAAAAAGGTGTTTTTTCAGTCTGTGGTGTTTCGATCACTTTACCAAAAAGTTCAGAAGAAGATGCCTGGTAAAACTTTGATTCTAAACCAAGTTCACGCATTCCCTCTAAAACACGAACTGCTCCTAAACCGGTCACATCGCCAGTGTATTCTGGGATTTCAAACGAGACTGCAACATGCGACTGAGCACCAAGATTATAAATTTCATCTGGACGGACAATTTTTAAGATGCGATTAATTGATGAAGAGTCTGCCAAGTCGCCGAAGGTCAAATGCAGACGAACATCATCCTCATGTCGATCTTGGTAGATATGATCAATACGACCCGTGTTGAACGACGAAGATCGACGAACCACTCCCCAAACTTCATACCCCTTACTGATCAGCAATTCAGATAAATAGGAACCATCTTGTCCAGTGATTCCAATAATCAGTGCCTTTTTTCCATTCTTGGGAGGGAATTGAATTTCAATTTTACTCATAGCATAGCCCTGATAAGATTATCTGATTTGATATTCAAAATAATAATGAAGTTGTTGGTTTCGGAACAGAATTTTTTATTCAACAACTTCAGATTTCGAGGTGATATTGTTTTCTGTTTCCTCTGGAGAGTTCCAGTCTGAACCGAGATACCATTCATAAGTTTGCTGAATTCCATCTTTAAGATTGATTGAGGGTTCCCAACCAAGTGACTTCAGCCTTGAAATGTCGAGTTGTTTACGTGGGGTTCCATCTGGTTTTGATGTATCAAATTCGAGATGACATTCAGGATAAACCAAATCTCGAATGGTTTCTGCTAATTGACGAATTGATAAATCGATACCTGTCCCGATATTGACTGTTTCTGGTTCGTTGTAATTTTGAAGTAAAAATAGACAGGCACTTGCGAGATCGTCAACATGCAAAAATTCTCGCAGAGGAGAACCCGTTCCCCAAATTGTGACAGATTGATCTCCAGCTAATTTTGATTCATGAAACCGTCGCATGAGAGCTGGAAGAACATGAGAGTTTTCTGGATGAAAGTTATCATTCGGTCCATATAAATTTGTCGGCATCGCAGAGATAAACTGACAGCCGTACTGCTCCCGATATGCGTTGCATGAAAGTAAGCCAGCAATCTTTGCAATCGCATAAGCGTAGTTTGTTTTCTCCAGAGTTCCTGTCAGCAAGTATTCTTCTTTGATTGGTTGCGGGCAATCACGCGGATAGATACATGAACTTCCCAGATAAAGAAGTTTTGTTACTTCTGATTGACATGCAGCATGTAACACTGTTGAGTGAATCATCATGTTGTCGTAGAGGAAGTCAGCTGGGTATTGTGAATTTGCCCAGATCCCTCCTACTTTTCCCGCAACATGAATGACATATTCAGGACGGTTCTCTTCAAACCATTTTGTAACAGACCATTGGTCTCTGAGATCAAGTTCGTTTCGTGTGACTGTCAACAACCGGTTAAATCCACTTTCTTTTAGAGACCTCACGATTGCGGAACCGACTAAGCCTCTGTGACCAGTGACAAATATTGAAGAGTCTTTTTCAATCATCATTTAGTGTGTATCCTCAATTGGCGCGCACTCCGTCCCCCTGGGTGACATCCCTTGTGTCGCAGTAGTCATACGAGCAGTATTCTATTTTTGTGATCCATTTGTTCTGCATTGAGAGTCCTTTCAATTCCATCAGTATAAAACTTCATCTTGGATATAGGAAAGATGGGTGGTCAAAATTGATGAGATAAACTTTGATAACACAACTTCGATATAATAATTCCTACAATCACCTCAATTAAAACGTCTATTAAATTTCTCTTTTCGCGGGCATTTGTAATCAATTGAGACTTATGATAATGAATCATCTTGATCTATTGATGCTTTGGGAATTTCAGGTTTTTTTTGAGAGTCGTACATCACAACAGGTGCCTCTGAATTGTTTTTAGACTTGGAACCTTGGCTTTTCTCGTAGTTATC
>JAJRVU010000243.1 GCA_024277145.1 Planctomycetota bacterium | reverse complement strand
GCCATCCATAAACAGCTTGGTGCCATCGGCGAAGGTGTATTCGATGGCATAGGAATCAAAATTTTGGTCGACACTATCGCCACGATAATGGCGTCCCCCGATAGCTGAGGCTTTTACCGGCCAAGCATCTTTCATCCAGCAGGATTCGTCAATGTTGTGAATCAAGAAATCGCTGACTGCCCCCCCACTGAGGAACAAGAAGGCGTGGAAGTTTGAAATTTGGTAGAGCAACTCATTCGCACCCTCAGGCTTGGGACCAACCGCAGCCGAGCCGGTGAGGCCAGACAAGCGATACGACCGCATCATCGTGATGTCGCCGATCTCGCCGCCCTGAATCCGCTCAAAAAGTTCTTGGCGAGCTTCGCAGTGCCGACACATCAGGCCGACTCCAACTTTCAGGTTCAGTTCATCTGCTTTTTCAGCAAGCTTGAACATTTTTCTACTGGTCGGACCATCCACGGTGACCGGTTTTTCCATAAAGACATTCAAGCCTTTTTCGATGGCGTATGTAAAATGAACCCAACGAAAGGCAGGAGGAGTTGTGAGGATGACGATATCGCCCGGCTTGAGACAATCCATTGCTTTTTTGTAAGCATCAAATCCGATGAATTTTTGTTCTTCGGGGACATCAACTCTGTCTGCTTTGTCTTTTAGTTTATGAGTAATGGCGCGATATTTTTGTTTCAGGTTATTTTCAAAGACGTCTGCCATTGCAACAAGTTTAAGTGGTCCTTTTTCCCGGGTAAGGGCATTGACTATTGCACCTGATCCTCGTCCTCCGCAACCGACTAATGCGATATTAATGGTGTTGTCTTCACCTGCGTGAATGTGTGTCATTGAAGAACTGGCAATGGCAGCAGCGCCCGCGATGGCTGTTGTGTTTTTCATGAAATCACGACGAGATGAATTCTTATTCGAGTTTTCGGTCATGGTTATTTTTCCTTGATTAATCAAAAACAAATAAATTTGATGGTTCAATTTTGTTTGCGTCAGGTTACAGTCTGATTCAGGAGTGCAATGATAAATGTTTATATGCGTGCCCAATATTATTTCAGAGAGAACCATGCTCCGCAATGCTAAAGTGGGGTCTTCGGAAATTTGATTGGGGAATTGAAGAAGGTGTGAGGGTTGTGTTAGGACTTGAAAATAAGAGTTTTGACGGAGGATTCAATATGATTACAGGGTGAATTAACCTTGATATGCCTGTATGACTTTTGAAAAACCAGCGATGATATCATCCATATCTTTTGTGGTTCCCAGCATTAAGCGGTGTTCCAGCCAGATCGATTCATCATAACAGGCGCGTTCGGTGATGGGGCATTTTTTGGCGTACTCTGAATAGTCAGGGAAACTGATACTGGCGGCGGTGTAACGTGCCCCCGTTTCTTCTGATGTCATGAATGGGTTGGCGTAATTCGGGAATGTGTAGCCGGTTAAAGCGGGGATCCCTTCAGCATTCAGGCTATCGACAAATTGGTCCCGATGAATTCCCCCTACTTCTTCCGAATTGTACATGAGCATTTGCAAATGGTGAGAGTGTTTGGTCATGTCAGGATTATTCTGGCAGACACGAATTCCGGGTAGTTGCGAAAGGCCATTCATCAAATGTTGGTAGTTTTTCTCTCTTAATTCATTTTGTTCAAATAAGCGGGAAAGTTGAACAAGGCCGATGGCTGCTGTGAATTCCGTCATCCGGTAATTCCATGCCAGGTGAAAATGTTTGTACCACAGTTCGCCGGGAAGTCGCCCGAGATGATGCAACGAATAACAGAGGTCGTAATACTCTTTATTGTTGGTGAGGATCATTCCCCCTTCACCACAGGCCACGTTTTTGGATTCCTGAAAACTGAAACAACCAATGTCACCCAGCGTTCCTGCAAACTGTTTTCCTTTATATTCCACGCCATGTGCATGGGCAGCATCTTCAATGACTTTCAGATTGTGTTTTTTTGCAATCGCATTGATTTTGTCCATGTCGCAAAGGTTCCCTGAAAAATGTACAGGGAGAATGGCTTTGGTTTTTGGCGTGATTAAGTCTTCAATCTGATCCGCATCCATATTGTAGTTGGTGGGATCAATATCGGTATAAACGGGAACCGCTAACTGGTTCATAATGCATTTGGAAGTTGCAATGAAAGTGTAGGGGGTGGTAATGACTTCATCGCCGGGAAGGATTCCGATTGCTCTTAAAGCAATTTCCAGGGCGCAAGTTCCATTGGTGACTGCAATCGCATATTTTGCTTTGTGGGCTTTGGCGAACTGTTCTTCAAAAGCTTCAACGCGAGACCGTCCTTCAATCTGGCCTTCTTCTTTTTCTTCAAGTTCATCTGCACTGTAAGCGCATCGCCACCATTTTCCTGAATTAGCAACATCCATGACTGCTTTGGCTTCTGCTTCACCATGCACTGGCCAAGTTGTAAATGGTTCCGTGCGAAGAGGTGTTCCTCCATTAATAGCAAGCGATTCTTGTCCCGATTTAGCCGACATGGATATTAAGTGTTCCTGGATTCAGTAAAAATGTTAAATGAAATAGTTGTTGAGAGTAAAATTATTCCGTATCTGCAGGATGTTCTTCAACTATATCTGCATGAACTTTATTCCAGAAACAGGCAATTACAATAAACCCGGCCACTGCAACAGCAGTCAGGATATACCCTCTGGTTTGATCACCGTAAAGGAAACTTCCGGTTGCAAAAAGGGCAGCATAGACTGCGATGCAACCTGCAATCATGCAGGTAATGCCAATTCCAAGTCCTGAAGTTTTCGGATTTCCGAGATCAATTCCCTGAGCTTCTGCACGATCAATAATTTTTTTCCAACCAGGTCCACCGGGTCGAATTTTCTTAAGGAAAGAAAAGAGTTTTTCATCAGTATCTGGTGGCGTGAGTATTGTGACAATGATCCAACTTAACGTTGTGATGCTAACACCTAAAACAATACCTACCCAGCCTGGCAATTTTTCGTTGATATCAAGAGGCATTCCAATTTGGTTGAAGATTGGGATGACAATATCTCGAACACTTTCAGAATAGAAGAATAAAACTAATGCAATAACAAACGAGACAATCATAGAAACGATTTCGCTGTAAGGATTAATTCTCCACCAATACCACCTGAGAATTAGTAGCAGTCCCGTCCCTGCACCCATTTGCAGAAGAAGACCAAAGCCTTCTGATGCACTACTCATGGGAACAGCCAACGCACAGGCTCCAATCATTAAAAAGACTGTGGAATAGCGTCCGACCCAGACGAGTTCTTTTTCTGGTGCATCTGGATGGATAAATCTTTTCCAGACATCGTTCACAATATAAGAAGAACCCCAATTGAGGTGAGTTGAAATGGTAGACATATAAGCTGCAATCAATGAAGCAACAACAAGCCCTTTCAAACCAGTCGGAAGGAAAGTCAACATTGCAGGATAAGCAAGATCGTCATTAACGAGGCCTTCAGCCACACTGGGATAAGCAATTTTCAGCGAATTAACATCGGGATATATAATTAATGATGCCAATGCAACGATAATCCAGGGCCAGGGGCGAAGAGCATAATGAGCGATATTAAAAAAGAGCGTTGCTCCAGTTGCGTGTTTTTCATTTTTGGCAGCAAGCATTCGCTGGGCTGCATAACCACCACCACCTGGTTCAGCACCGGGATACCAAGTTGACCACCATTGGAATAAAAGTGGGACAAGAAGGATTCCACAAATTGCATTAATGGAATCATGACTCTTAAAGTCAAATTCCGGGATAAAATTTAATTTATCAACAACATTTTCATGGGCAAATAAGTTAGCAAGCCCGCCAACTTGTTCATGTTCAACTGCATAGTAAGCTGCGCCGAAGGAGCCGATCATTGCGACGATGAAAAGGATACAATCTGTAATTAGCACCCCTTTCAATCCCCCCATTGCACTGAAGATCACTGAAACCGTTGCTGCAACAGAGATGGTTTGCCACGGTCTAAACCCGAACATGATGTCACCAATTTTGATGGCAGCCAATGTGACGATCGCCATGATAACGATGTTGACCATCACACCAAGATAGATTGCGCGAAAACCACGAAGGAAAGCAGCTGGCTTCCCACTGTACCGGAGTTCATAATATTCGAGGTCGGTCATAATCCCTGATCGTCGCCAGAGCTTTGCATAAATGAAAACGGTTAACATTCCGGTGAGTAGGAAAGTCCACCACATCCAGTTTCCTGCAACACCATGTTTTCTGACAATATCTGTCACAAGTAAAGGAGTGTCAGCGGCGAACGTGGTGGCGACCATGGAAAAACCGAGTAACCACCAGGGCATATTTCGACCGGAAAGGAAGAAATCAGCCGAACTTTTACCAGCCTGTTTACTGACAATCGCACCGACTGCGAGTGTGACGACAAAAAAAGCTGCAACAATTGCCCAGTCGATAAATGATAACTGCAAGGGAGTGTTCCTTCTCACTGATGACAAAAAATGATGTATGGTTAAATATTGCTTGCGTCAGGCTACAGCCTGATCTACTGGTTTATCACGAAGCCTTACAATATAATGTGTATAAAATTCTTGGGTATATTTATAAGGTATAGGTGTTGTTGGATTCTAGGGAACGGGCGAAAAAATTGAATGGATGTCCGTTATCTTCGGTTACTAAAGCCTTTGAATTGGTTTAAGAAATCAGGATAAGTTACCCAGACTGTCGGTTTTGTGTCTCATTTTGCCTGAACCCAGCCTGAATCATCAAAACTGGCGCGGTTCCAATTGCCTGTTTTCTGGTCAGTGACTTTCCATCCGGAATCAGAGCCTATGGAGATGGGCTTTTTAACCATTTGGGTGTACATTGATCCGGTATTCAATCAGTATGAAATGAAATTATAAGAAATTAGTAAAAGGATATAACATGAACGAAAAGGTTGAGAGTTTGTATGATCGGCTGGGTGGAGTTTACGCCATCGCAACAGTTATTGATTCGCTGATTGACCGGGTAATGGATGATTCCCGTTTGAATGCCAACCCGAAAGTAGACGAAGCACATCATCGTGTTCCTGCAGCCGGTTTTAAATATCTGGTGACGGAACAAGTCTGCTGGGCATCAGGTGGACCACAGAAATATTCAGGTAAATCAATGTATGATTCACACCATGAACTTGATATCACTTCGGAAGAATGGGATGCATTCATTGACGATGCTGTCCAGACATTTAACCAGTTTGAAATTCCTGAAAAGGAACAGGGGGAACTTCTTGCGATTATCGAAAGCACCCGGGAAGATATTGTTAAGAAGTAAAAATTCAGAATTGGAAATTAATAGGATGAATATTTCTGAATGAACTTTTTGAAGTCGGCTTTTTGAGCTTCTTCTACTGTGAGGAATGGGCGAAGTTCTTTGAATGGAGTCTCTGTTTTTAATTTAATAATGAATCCATTTGAGAACAATGAATAATAGGAATGTTTTTCGGTTCCCAGTTTTACCTCGGATTTTCCTTCAATGATGTTTTTTAGATCCTCGACTGTGATATCACCCGGTTCCATCCAATGTTTATTGAAATTGGAAACTTCTATCAACAAGAGAACTGGTTTTTTCAGGTTTCCCCCGACGTCATAATAAGTTCCATTACCTTTAATTGTTACAAGATTTGTTTTGTGGCTATCGTTAAAACAGAACAAGTTGTAATCAGACTCTCTGAACCATTTATATTTATCACTTTTCCATGATGCATCAGGTATAATTGTTCCCAGTCCCTTACTCCATTCAGGGAAATGAAGCCTCCAGCTGCAAAGTAATTTTCCTTGCTTGTCTTTGATGTCATGCGGGAATTGGTTGTGTTCTTTTATATGATTCAGGATTAGATATCGTAGATCTGCTATTCTGCCTAATTTCTGGTACTCTTTCGTATCTGGAATGTCATTGTTGTTGTCTGTAGCCAAATGGATGATCAGTATGAGTAATGGTGAAATAGTGAACGCCACAAGAATAATTACCGGAATGGTAACTCCCCAGTTAGGTTTCTTTTGATTTGTTTTTATCGTCGGTTTTTTAGTTTGTCTATTCATAATTGACTAGATCCATCACCCAGTTCTGCGAAATATATAATTTCATGATCGCTGAAATTATAGGTCTGTAACGGGATCGGTCAATAGCTAAATGATAGAAAAATAGCAATCATGTTTAGGCTGTTTTGATTGGTCAAAACCTGAAGGCGAAAACTATTCATTCTTATTTCAAATGTTTTTTGAAGAACGATTTGGTTTTTGTCCACATTTTGTCACTGAGGATATGCCCTGACTCTTCTTCGATATAATACGAGTGATTATTTTCTGCGTTCATTTCACGGTAAGCTTTTTGGATTCGCTCCATTGACCACGGAATGTCTTCCGCTGGTGTTCCGGTATCGAGTTTTCCAAAATTAAAGTGAAGGGGGCGAGGTGCAATCAAAGCTGCGATGTCAGGGGTGTCTCCGTATTCAAACAGGCCGGGGATAAAATTCGGAAAGCAGTGAAGCATTTTGTTTCGATGAATTCCCCGATACGTTGGCAAGCAGCAGTTGGCCACAAAACAACGGATTCTTTCTTCCCAGGGACCAACCAGCCAGGTGTGAGTTGAACCCATGGAATGACCGTAGCAGCCGATTTTTTCGGAGTCCACTTCAGGGATGCTCACCAGAAAATCGATGGCTCGTTTCATATCAAGAATGTTTTTCCATGCAAGGCATTGGCCATTGACCACATAACGAAGAAATTCAAATCGTTCGAAAGTCATTCCCTTTCGTTTTTTGTCGGGGTCCTGTCTTTCTTCAAAGCAAAGTGCATCCGGGCAGAGGACAACATAACCTTCCCGCGCCAGTGCTGCCCCCGTGTGATGCATCGGGTTTCCATCAAGACCTGCTGGTTCGCTTTTTCCCAGATGATATTGCCCCGCATGTTGATGCCAGATTGCAATAGCGGGTGCAGGGGAATCGGCTTTAACGCCATCAGGAATTAATAGAAGTGCAGGGATCGGATCATTCGGTTCAGCATCATATGTCAGGGAATGAATTGTGAATCCATCCTGTGGAATTTCTTTTCGGAAAGTGACATTGAGAGGACCCGGCTTTGGCCAATCTCCCCCCAGATTATTTAATAAACGTTTTTTGAATTCAACAGCTTGCATCGTTTACTCCTGATGAAAGAAAATTCCAAACTTCAAGATAAACAGTAATAATTCAGGCACTGTCATCTTTGGAAGATCGTTCCTTCTTTCAAGTTATCACGGATTGATATCAAGGTAAAGAGTCTGGAAATGTTGCGGGATTTTCGTTAGCTGGAGAGTAATGGACATTGACATCTCTTTATGAGACCTATAGCTTGAATTACAGAACGATCCTCACTCCATTCCCACCATAGACAGGACATGCCATGCTTCATTCCACCTTCCGCTCGATTATGAAACGTTCTCGAATCTCCTCAATAATAGTAATCGGTTCTCTTTTCATTTTCTTTGCTACTCGTAATTTGATTGCTGAGGTCAATCCGTCTGAAGCTGATTATTATATTGCAGTCGCCGGAAATGATGCAAATTCTGGAACAAAATTGAAACCTTTTGCGACATTCCAGCGAGCATTCAAAGCTGTCGAAAAAGAAGTTGCAAAGGGTTTGAAGAAGAACATTGTTGTTGAAATTCAGGCAGGAGTTTATGAAACAGCAAATGGATTAAAGATAGGACCAGAACTTAGCGGGAATGAAGAATATTCCATTACCTACAAAGCTGCTAATGAAAGCAAGGTTATTTTAAGTGGTGGCAGGACAATTACCGGTTGGAAAAAAGAACCTGACGGACTTTGGAGTGCTCCTTTGGAAGTTGGGAAAACAGCTGATGTTGAAACGCTGGAATTTTATGTGTCAAGACAGCGTCGCCCCCGTTCCCGATATCCGAATAAAGGATATTTGAAAGTTGAAAAAGCAGGGCCAGACAACCGAACTTCATTTACTTTTAATAAAGATGATCTTGATGAATTTTCGTTAGGTTCACAGGCGGAAATCCTGTTCCTGCACGATTGGTCCACTTCCCGTATTGGAATTCAATCCATTGATTTTCAAAAACGAGAGATGGTTTTTAAGAATCCGATTGGTTGTTCAGCGCGTCATTATCGGATTGATCATTTTGAGAAGCATCCACGATATCGGCTTGAAAATGATATTGCTTTTCTGGATGTGTCGGGTGAATGGTTCCACGATGTTGAAAAAGGGCGGATTTATTACAAGCCGGTTTCAGGGGAATCCATAAATAATTTTGAAGCTGTGGTTCCGGTTGCGAAATCACTTCTGGTTATCCAGGGAACTGACGTGAAGAAAATTCAGAATGTCCGGTTTGAAGGAATTCAGTTTTCTTATTGTTCCTGGTCCATTCCAGAGGGAGGATATGCTGCTGGGCAGGCCGGGTTTCACGAAAAACGGGATGGTTCAAAATCGGGAGTGTTGAGGGAAATTATTCCTTCTGCAATTACGATTAGTAATTCTGAAAATTGTGTTCTGGATACCTGCGTCGTTTCTCATTTGGGAGGATCAGGAATCTGGTTGGAGAGCCAGTGTGATAATTGCTCGGTCAGGAATTCAGTGATCACAGATGTTGCAGGAAACGGAATTCTTATTGGTGAAGATCATAATAGAAAAATAAAGGGGAAAGTCTGGTGGCATTTGCATCCTGAACAGGTTTCAAAACATAATATCGTTCATTCGAATCTCATCAAAAAATGTGGGGTTCTTTATCGAGGATGTTTGGGGATCTGGGTTGGAATTGCTCAAAAAACAGAGATTACCCATAACACGATCAGTTATCTTCCTTATACCGGAATTTCACTTGGGTGGATTTGGAATCCCAAGCCTTCACCGTGCCAGGGAAATATTGTTTCAAAGAATCATATCCACCATGTTATGCAGGAATTATCTGACGGTGGTGGGATTTATACATTGGGAAGACAGCCTGGTACAAAACTGATTCAAAACTGGATTCATGATATTCCGTTGAATTTGGGTCGAGCAGAAAGTAACGGGATGTTTCTGGATGAAGGAACAACAGAAATCCTGATTAAGGAAAATGTGATTTATAATATCGATAAATCTCCTCTTCGTTTTCATCGAGCTGGAGAAAACAGGGTTGAGCAGAATTTTCTTGCTGTGAAGGAAAATATTCCCATCGTAAGATATAACACAACACCAGAAAAAAATATCCATCTGGAAAAGAACGTTTCGCTTCCTCACCAATCATGGTTACTGAAAGATTTTACTTCGTTTCCTGAAAAATTCCGTCCCATTATCAAGTCAGCGGGTAGGAAGATTGTTGATGATCCAGGAACTCACAGGTCTAAACTGAATCGAATCCCTGAATGACTTTTTACTCTTCAACTTTTCTGAATTAGTGGGTGAGTTTCAATGTTAAACGACCTGATTCAAGTAAAATTCCGCAATTGCATCCCTTGAAAACGAATGCACTGTTTGACTCCCACTCTTCAGGCTGTTAGCGTAGAGACTAGACAATGTCTAGAAATGATGTAGAACGTGGCGCACTGTTTATATAGCTGGGATAATACTTAAACCTTCTATATCATTTTTAGAAACGCACTATGTTTCACAACTTAATCCGCTTTTTCAAATTCTAAAGATGAATGTGTTTCAATGAGGCAATTTAGAGTTCCATTTCTGTTGATGACATGTTTTTTCCATGTTTTGTTTATTGATGTTTTATCAGGTGCAGAAAAACCTAATATCCTGGTTATTCTTGCGGATGATCTCGGATATGGGGATTTAAAATCGTTTAATCCTGATTCAAAGAATACGTCCCCGAATTTGGATCAATTGGCCCGGGAAGGAATGATCTTTACCAATGCACATTCCTGTGGCTCTGTTTGTATTCAGTCTCGCTATGCGTTGATTACGGGACGTTATCCTTTCCGGATGAAATCTTATCGATGGCGCAAACAATCTTTGATTGACGAAGATCGACTGACATTGCCGAAGCTGTTAAAACAAAATGGCTATATGACGGCTGCTATTGGAAAATGGCATCTCGGTTTTAATGAAGGAAATCTTCCTCCGATTTCGCCGGTGCTGCATGGTGGGCCGGTTGATCGCGGGTTTGACTATTACTTCGGAATTCCCGGTTCGCTTGATCAGCCCCCTTATTATTATATTCGAAATCAAAACGTTGTCAGTCTTCCAGTCGCGCAAGTTAAAGGAAATAATTCCGTAACTGAAGGTTGGACTCGTTTTCAAGGAGCATTCTGGCGGGAAGGAGGAATTGCTCCCGGTTTAAAACATGAAAACGTTCTTCCAGATTTAACGGACGAAACTTTAAAATGGTTGGATGGATATGGAAAAAGTGAAAAGAGAAAGCCTTTCTTTCTTTATTTTGCGATGACTGCCCCCCATACGCCGTGGTTGCCTTTGGGAAAATTCAAGGGGAAAAGTTCTACTGGTTCGTACGGTGATTTTGTCACGCAGGTGGATGATTCGATTGGTCGGGTTCTTGAAATGCTAGATCAACATGATTTAAAAAAGAATACGTTGGTTATTGTGACGAGTGATAATGGACCGATGTGGCATCCGCAGGACGTTAAGAAATACCAACACCAAGCTGCTGGTCCTTATCGCGGAATGAAGGGAGATTCCTGGGAAGGTGGTCACCGAGTTCCGTTTTTTGTTCGTTGGCCGGGTGAAGTTCCAAAGGGGAAAACATCTTCTCAACTTCAATGTCATGCAGATATTTATTTAACCTGTACTGCAGCTGCAGGGATCAAGCCACCTGGATCTATAGAGGTTGACAGTAATAATATGCTTGCAATCTGGAAAGGAAATATGGTTAAGAAGCCGATTCGAGAAACGTTTATCTCACAATCTTCCGGGAAAGTTCTGGCTATCCAGAAAGGGGACTGGAAATTGATCCCGATACTCGGTTCCGGCGGATTTACAAAGCCTTCTCGAAGGAAACCTGAACCGGGAGAGCCGATTGGTCAGCTTTACTATCTAACTAATGATCCAGCAGAAAAAAATAACCTTTACCATCAGCATCCTGAAATCGTGAAAACAATGCTTGCTGACCTCAAAAAAATTCAGAATTCAATACAGCCTCCTCAAGATTAAATGATAGAAAGTTTGTTCATGCAAAATCGTAACAGGAATTGGAAATCTTATTTCGTACTGATATTCGTTAGTTTAATTCCTATCTGCGTTCATGCAGGTGATCGGCCGAATATCCTGTTTCTTTTTTCTGATGACCAACGTGCAGACACAATTGCAGCTTACGGGAATTCAGAAATTGAAACGCCAATTCTAGATCAGCTTGTTCAGAAAGGAATGAGTTTTAAGCGAACTTATTGCATGGGTTCTATTCATGGCGCAGTTTGCCAGCCGAGCAGGGCAATGTTGATGAGCGGGCGATCTTTATATCGTGTTCCGATGAATTTAAAAAATACGCCCATCTTTCCAGAATTGTTACGAAACAAGGGGTATGAAACTTTTGGTACAGGAAAATGGCATAACAATCCCCCTGCTTTTATTAGAGGGTTTTCCAAAGGGAAAGCTGTTTTCATGGGGGGGATGTCCAACCATTTGAAAGTTCCTCTTAGGGATCTTGATCCTGAAACCGGAAAACTGATTAATCATAGAATTGGGAACGGCTTTTCGACTGAACTTTTTGCTGATGCCACAATTGGTTTTCTGAATACTCACCATAAAAAGAATCCGGCTCAACCGTTTCTGGCGTACGTTTCATTCTCTTCTCCGCATGATCCGCGCATGCCTCCGGAAAAATTTCTGAATAAGTATTGGCCCGATAAAGTCTCTTTACCTAAAAACTTTTTACCCCAGCATCCATTTAATACTGGCTGGATGATCGGTCGGGATGAAGCTCTTGCAGCCTGGCCTCGGGAAGAAAAAATTATCAAGCAGCAGCTGGCAGAATATTATGGAATGATTTCACATCTCGATTCACAAATCGGCCGGATATTGAAAACTCTTAAAGAAACAGGACTTGATGAAAATACTGTCATCATTTTTTCCTCTGATCATGGATTGGCGATGGGAAGTCATGGGTTACTCGGAAAACAGAATCTCTATGAAGTTTCCATGCGGGCACCATTGATTATATCGGGAAAGGGAATTCCCGCTTCAAAATCATCTGAATCATTGACTTATCTGTACGACATCATGCCTACAATTTGTGATTTAACTGGAATAGAAATTCCCACTGGTGTCGAAGGAAAATCTTTACTTCCCATCATTCGGGGACAACAGGAATCAGTCCGGGATTCCCTTTTTCTGACGTATGAAAAATCTCAGCGAGCGGTAACCGATGGCAGGTGGAAATTAATCCGCTATCCGGATATCAACAAAACACAGCTTTTTGATTTGAAAAATGACCCGGATGAAATGCTTGATTTAGCTGCCAAGCCTGAATTCCTCAGCCAGAGAGAACGTCTTTTTTCTTTATTGAAAAATTGGCAGAAAAAAGCAGCTGACGAGGTCTCACTTACTTCGAAAAATCCGAAACCTGAAGCCATTGATCTGACAGGACACTCCCGAAAACCAGACCGCCATCAACCCCCTGAAATCCTGGAGAAATATTTTAAATAGGTGGGAGAGTGGTTATAGATTTACGGGTGGTAATTCCACAACAACCGCCCAGTCTGAATCTTCTGTTGGTCGTTGTGAAAGTATATTGGGTGGGTATTTTTTAATGTCGTAACGAACTAACTGGCCAATTCCGTCCAATTTTCCAAATCGAAGCTTTATTTTTTGAGGTTGAATATCCCGACGTTTTTCAAAATGGAATTCCACTTCGAAGGGATTCAGATTATTCGGAAAATATCCGACACCAGCCATAATGAAGCCAAGTCGATCCAATTGGGTAATCGAGAGCAACGCAATTCCATCACACCAAATGCCACGTTTACGCGTATATTCGATGTCAGGGAAGGGAAACCAGTATTCGAGGTCACTACAGATATTCGATTCTTCAATGATGGTGTTTCGCTCCTTTTTATCTGCGAATTTCCAACGCCAAAGTGCATCTGCAATTCTTGATTCTAAGGACTCAATGTTATGTTGATTAGAATTTGAGAAAATATTCCCCTTTGTAAAATTGCTTGTTAATCAACAAAGTGTTTTAACGTAGAATGTTTGTGATACCTAAAAGAAAAGGTGCATTCAAGAGGCATTTTATCATGTTTTTAATTCTCATTATACATTGAATAATGCTCAGACAAGAATAAATTTCCCTTTCAGGTTTTATTCTGTATAATGCAGTTCGATACTTATTTCTATCCATAACAGGGGTTTTGTCATGTCCAAAAAATTCGTTTTATTAGGAAACTATTCAATCCGAGAGGCTGATATTGTCAAAGCGATTCTGGAAGAAGCAGGCATACTATGTTATCTGCTCGGGGAAGAAAAACTGAATACTGGAGTTGGTATTGGTTCCGCTGGAGGAGTTGAAATTCAGGTTCCTGAAGAGGATTTGGAACGTGCTAAACAACTTCTGGATGAAGCAAAGAATGCAGAGTAACAATAAATAATTTAAGGGGAAAAGAAGGTCTTGCTCAGAGACATCGAGAAATATTGCACGTATCTAAAAAAGTGCAGGGTCTGTCTTCAGGCCATTGATCAAGATTAAATACTACAATTTTGGTCTGCACAGCAGACCCTACATGAATGTTATTTCCTTCGTGACTTTGTGAACTTTATGGTGGAAATACCTTTTCAATTTCTTCTCTGTATAATTATTTTCCTTTGAAATTGGCGGGGCGTTTTTCCATAAATGCAGTCATCGCTTCGTGCACATCTTCAGAGCCAATGACTTCACTTTGCGCCCAGCGTTCGATGGCCATCTGAGTATGTTTATCGAGACCGTCTCCCTGATCAATAATCAGTTTCGCTAATCCGACTGCAAGGGGTGCGTTTTTGGAAATCTGTTCCGCAAGTTCCACTGTTTTTTCTTTCAGATCTGCTTCCGATGAAGCAATTCGGTTCACAAGTCCCCATTGCATCGCTTCTTCTGCACCAATGCTTCGAGATGTCATGAGAAGATCTTTTGCTCTGCTTGGGCCGACAGTTCGGGAAAGCCGAGTGCTTCCTCCGACATCAGCAACCAGTCCCATTCGAGATTCCGGGATAGAAAAAAGGCAGTCTGCAGTGGTGACTCTTAAGTCAAAAGCCAGGGCCAATTCCAAGCCCATTCCCATCACTTGCCCATGCAACGCACCAATGATAGGAACTTCTGTTGCTTCAATGATGTTTAATGCATGTTGAAGTTTTTCTGCCAACCGACGAAGCCAGCGACCGACACTGAGATTGCTGTTGTCCTGTTTTGCTTGTCCTAAAGAAGTGATATCGATTCCTGCAGAAAACATCGGTCCTTCCCCGGAGACAATGACCGCCCGGATTTCCGGATGCTCATCGACTTTGCGAATTTCTTCCGCCAGATCAATCAGCATTTGCGCGGTGATGGCGTTTCTTTTTTCAGGTCGGTTCAGTGAGACAAAATAAAATTTGCCTTCAATTTTGCTGGTGATAAATTCTGCTGACATATTGTTTTGGTACTTTAAAAAGATGTTATTTTCAGGAAAATTTTTGAATGATAAAGTGGATATTATTTATAACAAAAATCAGATGTGATTTACAGAGAGTGGCGGTTTTGGGTATGGTGTTCATGTGCTGGAATTCATGTGTAGCTCAATAGAAAAAGCCCTTGATTCAATGTTGAATCAAGGGCTTTTATAAATTTATTATCGCAGAAGATAAATAAGAATCATGTTATCGAGAATTAATAAATGGATTGTTTTTCAGACTTCCGGTAATTCATATCCTGCACGGCGTGGACGGTCCAGTAAGAGATTTGCTTCAGTATCTCCTTCAAACTGTTCGGTTTTGGGATTCCAGTTGAGCTTTCGACCAAGTTCACGAGTAATATTCACAAGATGACAAACAGAAATGGAGCGGTGTCCGATTTCAACATCAGCGACCGGTTTTTTTCGAGATTTGATGCACTCAAGCCAGTTTGCCAGATGAGGTTTAGCAGTCCAGCCGGGGCCTTCCCATTTCTTTTGGACTGCAGGATCAGGAGAATCTTTAAGGAAATCTTTGGGGTTCGTCGCGTAGCGGTTTCGATTGATTTCCATTTTTGCTTTGCTCCCAACAAAAATGGCTCCCCCCATAGGACCTTTATCCAGTTCAAAACGGACCAGTGTTCCGTCTGCGTATTTCATGGAGACTTTGCCATTCGATCCAGATGTCTCAGGCCATAATTCCTGTGGACCTGTCAGGCTTTTTCCGAGTGCACATTGGATTTGATCAACTCCGTGTGCTCCCCAGTTTGTCATTTCTCCTCCAGAATAGGCTCGCCATTGCATCCAGCCAAATTGCAGTTTTCGATTGAAAGGTCGTAATTCGGTCGGACCACACCACATATCCCAATCATCCCCTTCAGGAAGTGATTCTTTAGGGAGACCTTGATAACGTTTCGGTCCTGAATAATTGACAGCCTGGACAACCTTGATTTCACCAAGTCCACCTGTTCGGACAATTTTGCAACAGTAGTCATTAATTTCCATTGAACGTTGCTGAGTACCGACCTGGAAGATGCGATTGTATTTTCGAGCAGCGTCGACAAGAATTCGGCCTTCTCGAATATAAGCAGTGAGTGGTTTTTCTGCATAGACATCCAAGCCTGCCTGACAGGCAATAATGCAGGGCAACGTCCTTCCATGATCAGGAGTGGCAACGACGACAGCATCCAGTTTTTCTTTATCGAGCATTTCGCGATAATCCTGGTAGGTTCGCCAGTTAGTCCCTTTTTGTTTAAGTGTGACTGCCAT
>JAJRVU010000242.1 GCA_024277145.1 Planctomycetota bacterium | reverse complement strand
GTGAAGGGAGATCCTTCCAGCGGATTGCTTCCCGGCGTGAGCGCAGAAATTCCGAAAGCTGATGGCACCGGTGATCATAAAGTGCAGGCGTACTGTTTCAGGATGTGCACCACTGACCAACCCGAAAACAGTGTTCCCTGGAAGAAGCCAGATGATTATGATCCCCTTCGATATGAACTGCTTCTGAGAAACTGTGAAGCAGGGGACCATCGAATTCCGTGGAATCCTGTCCTGATGCCTAATCGAAAGACAGACACAAATAATAATTTCGCCATCTCAACAGATAATATCGGGATGAACTATGAATACCCTGATGGTGATTACAAAAAGCGGGAAGAAATTATCCGCGAACATCTTTCTTATCAAAAAGGATTAATGTGGACATTGGCGAATAACCCGCGTGTTCCTGAAGTGGTCCGGAAATCTTTCCAAACCTGGAGATTGGCCAAAGATGAATTTACTGAAACCGATCATTGGCCTCATCAATTGTATATTCGTGAAGCAAGACGAATGATTTCTGAATATGTGATGACACAAAACGATTGCCAGGGAAGAAGAATTGCAGCAGATTCTGTTGGACTAGCTGCTTACACAATGGATTCCCACAATATTCAACGATATGTCAAAGATGGAGTTGCGATAAATGAAGGGGACGTTCAGGTGGGTGGGTTCTCTCCATTCCCCATTTCTTACAAATCAATTCGTCCGCGGAAATCGGAATGTGAAAACCTTCTGGTTCCTGTTTGTTTATCTTCTTCGCACATGGCTTTTGGTTCCATCCGAATGGAGCCTGTCTTCATGGTTCTGGGGCAATCTTCTGCAACCGCTGCCTCTCTTGCGATCAGGAATAATGTTGCTGTTCAGGATATCAGTTACTCTGACCTGAAAAACAGATTGTTACATGATCAACAAGCTTTGAAATGGACCGGTCCTGCCCGAAAACCCAATTTGATTGCGAAGGATCTTCCCGGAATAATCATTGATGATGTTGATGCAAAATTTCAAGGGTATTGGAAAACAGGGCAATCGATAGGAAAATATGTAGGCGTTTTTTATCGTCATGATGGAAACGCAGGCAAAGGAAAAATGAGTGTTCGATATAATATTAATGTTCCTTCCACTGGTGAATATGAAGTTCGCATCAGCTACACACCCAACCCGAACCGCGCAACGAATGTTCCGGTGACGGTTTCATATGGACAGGGAAATTCCAAAACGTTTGTGGTTAACCAAAAAAAATCGTCCGGCAAAACAGGTTTTTATTCCTTGGGAAAATTTCATTTTCAAAAAGGAGGAAAAGGCAATTTTGTCGTCATCTCAAATGAAAAGACAGATGGATTTGTCATAGCTGATGCAATACAGCTAGTGCCTTGTCAAGGCTGAGAATTGGGGTGCGTAAGAACTCTAACGCACTCCGTTGTCGTGCTTTATGCACTTAACCAACCCCATCTTTAAATTTGACGAAACACTAGTTGAGGTGAAATAGGCAGTATTTCATTTGTGTGTAATTATGCACAAACTAAATTGTATGCCATTATACACTTTAGATTGGATATTTCTCAGTCCGAGAAATTCAAGAATCGTTAAGAATCATTTTGCCATTCCGTATCCTGTTTTATATCAGGATATTACAGCAATCGTCGGAACATATGGTCATGCTCTGAACATGCAGTAATAACTGCAATAGTTCGTTTCAAATGATTTCAGCGATGAATTTGTTGACCAATCAATCATAAGTATTTAACGCAAGTCCCCTCTATTTATAAGGTTGGGAATATTACGTATATTTTATGATCAATTTTATCAGAAAACTCCCCCTATCTTCAGTTGAATCTCCTTTCCGTCCAGTTTATAGATGTTGATCAAATTTCAGGGCCTTATCAGTTTAACAGGACTAACTGGTCGTATAACAGAGTCAGTTGCTTACGGATATCTTAAGGAGATATAAAAATCATGAGTTGGTTGAATGCTTCAGTTCTTATTCTTTCTGCAACCGGATTTAATGCTCTCGCTCCCAACGAAGAAGAATCAATATCAAATGTTCTGTCTAAATACTCAACGCCACTTGAATTAAAAGGAACTCAATCCAATTTGGAATTTCCTGATGATGAATTGCCCGAGTTGATGATTGTTGGACCGGATGCACCTGTGGAATTGTATTCCCGTTTTGCAAGTATGAATGAAGACCCCTGCTTGAAAACAATGTCATTTGGAACAGAAATTTCAAAACCCGAAAAAAAAATATCGGTTCGGCGAAAAATTATTATGGTGGCCAGTGAAACGTGCCCACCCTGCAACCAGTTTAAATCTTTTGAGGTTCCCAAACTAAAAGCAGCTGGCTGGAATGTAGGCATGGAAGAAGGAAGCGATCTTCAAATTGTTACGCCCGGGATGTACCCTGCAGCAGTTTGGCCAACTTTCATTTATATTGAAAACGGAAAAGAAGTCCGAAGGCACGAAGGTTATGCAACCATGTCTGACATCAATTGGCTGCTTTCTGGCAATCGCAATTCCAGCATGTAAACTATCTTGTCTGGTTTGCAGATAATCATTGCAAAAACTTCAGGCAGCAGCTTTGCTGTCAGGGATTGTCTCCGTTACATCAAGTGATTTCTTTTTAGAAGCTTGACGGTGACAACCAACTGCAATGATGAGCAAGCCAATCAAGCTCCAGGTGTGCAGGTGATAGCTGTCCAGCAACCAGCTTAATTTCTGGCCGATGAGTTCCCGGTTCAGAACGAGAATCATTCCGGTATACGCTGCCAAGATCCCGATCATCCATCGACTGAGTTTGCCTTCTGAGACATATTTTCTCGTGATGAGATAACATATCGGCAAGACTCCAACGCAATGCTGCCCCCATGTTATGGGAGACAATAAAAGCATATACAGGGAGATGGAAGCAAATTCCCAGACAAGTTTTGGATCATCCCTGGACTCTATTTTTCCACGGGTAATCCAGGCTGCGCCGATTATCATCAGGATCATGATGACCTTGATAATGGAATTCGCTGTTTCCGGTTTGAGATCAAGAAAATCGTAATAAAGAGGGTCATCAACTCGACCAGCATGCCCTTCCGGCAGGACCATCATGAATCTTGCAAGGGAAGGCCTTAAAGAGATATTTTGAAATCGAACTTCGCCTAAGACTCCCATTGAAGGATCCGATTCAGAAATTCCTTTGACTGCATGCTTTGCCCAATATTTTCCTGCCCGAACATATTCACTCGGTCCTAAAATTAACATGGGAGACAGGGTAAACAATAAAGTCGCGATCGCAGTGATCTTGACAATTTTCCATTCCCGTTTCCATATGAAATATGCACAGAACAACGCAGGCGTGCATTTCAAAGCGATAGAATATCCTAGTATCACGCCCGCCCATTTATCATATCGTTTTTGCCAGAGAAATAATGCAAACCAGGGTAAGGTTACAATGACAAGATTAGCTCCACATTCAACCATATCCCTTAAAAGAAATCTGCTTGTTAAAATGACTGCCACGACCGAAACCCAGAATTGCGCTGACTGGCTGAGCGGGTAATTCTGTTTAGACATCTCCCTGACAATCCAAAGTAGCGACAACAACGATAACAGAAAAACAGGATAAATTAAAACCTGTGCAGGATGCATTTCCATAGCAGTAAATGGAATATGTGCCATCGCCCAGAAAGGTGGGTAAGGATAATTGTGGCCATTTTCGTAAATGAATTCGTGGTTCACCATGCGAGTGGCAGATAAATGATGAAGATCAAATCCACCCCCCGGAGATATTGTGATACGGACCCACTGAGAGATCAGAATTATAATTCCAATGCCGATGACAATACGTTTGAGAAGTTGCTCGTTTTCCTTAGCCTGATTCAACCAGAGATTCACTTTTTCAGGAACCTGCATCCTTGCCTCCGAATTTAGTCTATATTCACGCTGATCCAATACCGTTTCCAGCACAGTCCTGTTTCAGCGAGTTTTAATCGATTTCTAACAACCAGATAAAATGCGTAACTTACCCATTTCAAATAGGATTAATAATTCGTTTTAACTGAAATGTCAATAAGGGTTTAAATCCTTTGGTAATAAGGACTAAAGCAGATCGAAGAAGTTGGATAATTAACAGAAATACAATTTAGTTAGGAATTTTAGGGACCAGCAGCTCTTTACGGCGACCTTTTCGTCCCCAGATCATCTCTTTTTCAGGCTGGTAATTACCATTGAAGACAGGCATTTGAGCAACCACTTTTTGTCGCCACTCTTTTAATGATTGATGTAATCTGTCACGAATTTCGGGGAGTTTTTCGGAGAGGTTATTTGATTCAGAAATGTTGTCTTTCAGATTGTATAGTTCCAGCTTTCCTTCTTCGAAAAATTCAATCAGTTTATAATCTCCCTGACGAATCACACTTCCGGGAGCAGTGTGATGATAGTGGGGGTAATGCCAATAGATTGCACGATTTTTGAAATCCGATAATTGTCCGCTCTTTTCATCTTTGTTTAATAAGATGGAATCAAGACTGACACCGTCAACTGAATGATCGTATTTTACCCCAGCCAGTTTTGCGAGTGTTGGAAAAAGATCAACCGTGGAAACAGGAATTTCGGATTCAGTCCCTTCACGAATTTTTCCTGGCCAGCGAACAATCAGGGGAACTCGGATTCCCCCTTCGTAGAGTGATCCCTTTTCTTCTCGAAGTGGAGAATTGGTTGCAACAATCGGACCAACTTCATCAAAGCGACGATAGAGTCCCCCATTGTCTGAAGTGAAAATGAGAACAGTGTTGTCACTCAGTTTAAGATTATCCAGAGTTTTCATAATTCGCCCCAGACTTCTGTCAATCATTTCCACCATCGCTGCATAGGTCGGATGATTCACTCCTTTGGTGACCTTGATTGAATAATCCTGTTTTGAATTCACTTCTTTCTGAATAATGGAATGCATTTTTTCAACAATTTCATCAAGATCTTTATCTCCGGGAATCCGGACTAAAAAGCTTGAGTGGCCAGATTCGCTTATGACTGGCGTAAATCTGATTTTATCAGAAAGAGATGCAATGGATTTGACGACTTTATTTCCAACTGGATCTGTAGCCTGATTTATTCGATTGCGATACTTTCTTTTAAAAGAATACAAGATTTCCGTCGAAAATTGTTTTCGTTTTTTGCGGTATTTTTCGACAACGTCCTTCGGTGCTTCCAGCGGAATGTGAACTGCATAATGAGGAAGATAAAGAACAAAAGGTTTTTTTTGATTGTCATTCAGGAATTGAACTGCTCGGTCGGTCAGGATTTCAGAAAGATATTTTCCTTTGGGGTAAGTTTGTGGCGGTGTCATTCTAAAATTGGGAGCAAAATGTCTTCCCCCATGAACCAGCATTTCATCAAAACCTTGTGAATCCGGAAAATGAGAGCGTGGTCCGAGATGCCATTTTCCAAACGAACCAGACCGATACCCCACAGGCTTTAACATTTCTGCAAAAGTGATTTCTGAATGAGGAAGTGCATGGTTAAATTCCGGAACGTTTAATTTCGAAAAGGGGTGCCAATGTCCGGGGATGAAGTCCGTTAAATTTAATGTTGCGGGGTATTTTCCAGTCAGGATGCTCGCTCGCGTGGGTGAGCAAACCGGGCAGGCTGCATAGGCATCTGTAAAACGCATTCCCTGCTGAGCAAGTTGGTTGATGTTCGGGGTCTCATGAAATGGACTTCCATAACATTCCGGATCTGCCCATCCCATGTCATCCACCAGGAAAACGATAAAATTCGGCGTTCCGTTTTTTCCTTGAGAATCAGCCTGAACTGAATCTGAAAAAAGTCGAGTTCCCATTCCAGTGAATAGAACCATGAACACGAAACTTGATTTCAAATTGATTCTATGATTCCGTAGAGAATATTTCATCGCTTTTCCCAATGTTTAAAGATATAGATAAAGAGCACTACAAACTTGATCTTAAAAAACTCAATATGATCTTGCATTTTAAAGTACCATGTCTGAATTCAAAGAACAATTCGGAAAGAAGATTAAGGCCGAATGTAGAATATGACTGGTAATCTATCAGGGGAATTGACAAAATAAAGTTTGGAACAAAAGTACATAAAATTAAGAAATTGACACCTTATCAATCACGGGATTAAATATGCTTCAATCAAATATCTTTCGATGGGAAAAACTTTTTCCACTCTTTCTTTTATTCTCAATATTTATATTGAAGTCCGAAATATTAAGAGCTTCGGATCATTCAAATCGTCCGAATATTATTTTCATCCTTACTGATGATCAGCGCTGGGATGCTATGGGATGTATGGGGAATGAAATTATCAAAACCCCGAATCTGGATCAACTTGCTTCCCGGGGAACACTTTTTACAAACATGTTTTGCACAACATCCATTTGTGCAACCAGCAGGGCAACCTTCCTGACGGGGCAATACGAACGAAGACACCTTATAGACAATTTTAGAACGCCATTAACCGATAATCAATTTGCAGAATCTTTTGCTGGTCTTCTTAAAAAGAATGGATATCAAACTGCCATGATAGGGAAGTGGGGGCTTGGCGGAAAACTTCCCAAAGAAAAGTACGATTATTTTGACGGGTTCAGCGGGCAAGGGCGGTACTACCCGAAAGGGGAATCACCAAAGCCGAATACGCATCTTACGCAGAAATTATCAACGAAAGCGGTTTCGTTTATTAAAGATGTGAACACGAAGAAACCATTTTTACTTCAACTTTATACGAAAGCGTCCCACTGTCAGGATGGTGATCCCTGGCAATTTCAATCCGATGTCAAATACGACTCCCTTTACAATGATGTCACAATTCCCATTCCCTTGACTGCAAGCGAAAACCATTTCAAAGACCTTCCTGAATTTCTACAGAATTCTGAAGCAAGAAAAAGATGGAAACTCCGCTTCGCTACTCCGAAACTTTTCCAGAAATCGGTCAAGGATTATTATCGCTTGATTGCAGGCATTGATCATCTGGTAGGCGAAATTGTTCAAACTCTCAAGGAACAAAAACTGGACAGGAACACGGTGATTATTTTTACCTCCGACAATGGTTTTTATCTGGGAGAACATGGACTTGCTGGAAAATGGTACATGCATGAAGAATCAATCCGCCTTCCTTTGATAATTTATGATCCTCGCAATAATCAATCATCAAAGAAAAATGACGATCTGGTTTTAAATGTTGATATTGCTCCAACAATTGCGGCACTGGCAGGAGTGAATATTCCTTCTTCCATGCAGGGAGAAAGTTTGGTTCCTCTTGTTCAAGGGAAGAAAACGGAGTGGCGAAAGGATTTTCTATATGAACATCGTTTCACGCACGCTCGAATCCCTCAAACAGAAGGGGTTCGAACAAAAAGATGGAAGTACACTCGATACTATGGAATAAAACCGGTTTATGAAGAGTTGTTTGACCTGGAAAATGATCCATTAGAGGAAACCAACCTCGTTTCTCAGAAAGAATTGGCCTCAATTCTGGATCAATTGCGAAAACGAACAAATGAACTTTCAAAAGATATGAAATAAATCTACACAGCGATTCTTATATAAATGAAAAGGACTTTCAAATGGCAGATAAATATATTCTTGCATTGGATCAGGGAACAACTTCCAGCAGAGCGATTGTGTTCGGGCATGATGGCAGTCGTGTTTCCACGGACCAAAAAGAATTTGAACAGATTTTTCCTTCACCCGGGCACGTAGAGCATAACCCGGATGAAATCTGGGAAACGCAATTACTCGTAGCGCAACAAGCCCTCAAAAAAGCAAACCTGACTGCAGAAGATATTGCAGCGATTGGAATTACCAATCAACGGGAAACAACAATCCTGTGGGAAAAGGAAACCGGTAAACCAATCGGGAATGCCATCGTCTGGCAAAGCCGAGTCACTTCCGGCATTTGTGACCAATTGAAAGCAGATGGACATGAAGCTCTATTCCGAAAGAAAACGGGTCTAGTCGTCGACGCTTATTTTTCAGGAACCAAAATTAAATACATTCTCGATCAGAATGAAGGATTACGAGAAAGAGCAGCTAAAGGCGAAATTCTTTTTGGCACCGTCGATAGTTATCTCGTTTGGAAACTGACAGGCGGGAAAGTTCATGTAACTGATGTCAGCAATGCAAGTCGTACATTGATTTACAACATAAACACCTTGGAATGGGACGATGAACTTCTGGAAATTCTTGACATCCCAAAACAAATGCTCCCGGAAGTGAGGGAGTCCAGCGAGGTTTATGGAGAAACGGAAACGTCACTCTTTGGGAAACCAATTCCCATTGCGGGAATTGCAGGCGATCAGCAGGCAGCCACGTTCGGGCAGGGCTGTTTTGAACCCGGTTCTGCAAAAAATACTTATGGAACCGGCTGTTTCATGTTGATGAATACCGGAAATTCCCCCATTGAGTCAAATAACGGATTGCTCACCACCATTGGCTGGAAAATTAATGGTGAAGTGACTTACTGTCTGGAAGGTTCGATTTTTATTGCAGGTGCTGTGATCCAATGGTTGCGTGATGGTTTAAAAATTGTCTCTTCTGCTTCAGAAAGTGAAGCGATGGCCACATCTGTTCCCGATACCGGGGGCGTTTATCTTGTTCCTGCTTTTGTCGGAATGGGAGCCCCTTACTGGAATCAGGATGCACGTGGAACGATTGTCGGAATTACAAGAGGAACAAATCAGGAACATATTGTCCGCGCTGCTTTGGAATCGATGGCTTATCAAACAAAAGAAGTATTGGATGCAATGCAACAAGATTCCAAAGTTACCTTGAATTCTTTAAAAGTCGATGGCGGAGCAACAGTCAATAATTTTCTGATGCAATTTCAATCCGACATGCTAGGCGTTCATGTGGAACGACCAGTTGTCCAGGAAACAACCGCGTTAGGAGCAGCTTATCTTGCAGGTCTTGCAGTCGGCTATTGGGAAAGTGAAAAAGATATTCAACAGAACTGGGCATTGGATCGGGAGTTCTCTCCTCAAATGCCAGAAGAGGATTCCGCAAAACTATTCCATCAATGGAAACGAGCCGTTCAACGATCTCTCGATTGGGAAGAATCATCTACTTGAACCGATGAAAATTTCCTTAATTCTATTCACCAACATTCAAAAGAAACAGAATATTCAATACCGATGAAAATATTTCACAATCCCAGATGTAGCAAGAGCCGACAAACCCTTTCCCTGATTGAAGATAAAGGAATTGATGTTGAAATTGTTGATTACCTGAATAAACCACCAAGCCAGGCAGAACTGGACCGGGTTTTGAAAATGCTCGACATGCAGCCAGAGGATCTCATGAGAAAATGGGAAGCGGTCTACAAGGAACTCGGACTGAAAGAGAAACAATTGACGCGAAAAGAAGCAATCCGAATCATGTGTGAGAACCCGAAGCTGATTGAACGCCCGATTGTCATTCAAGGTGATAAAGCAATCCTCGGACGGCCACCGGAAAATGTAAAAGACCTATTTTGAACGAAAAAAACAAACGGATTGATTCATTTTCTTAATCTGCACGATTTACAATGGACTTAGAAAGCGAAAAAGGTCTTGGCTTTGGCGCATTGGTGTATTGTGATTTTTATAAGCTGTGAACTGTTTCCGGGGTAACCGGTGCAGGGGATTCCAGTGGAGGTAATGTTTTTTCCAGAATCCCTTTTGCTTTTGGCCAGATGATCAGGGCTTCAATCACCATCCAGATTTGAAGTATCAGGATAACCAGTCCAATCAGGAAAAGGTGTCCGTTACTCTCTAAATTATACGCCCAGCCATTCTCTTTGTTAAACAGATTATGAATCATGGCCCAGGCTGGCATAATTAGCATCATGATCATCGGTGGAACAACAAACCACGTTGGCTTATTTCTTCTCCAGAGATAAAACGAGATGACCATAAAGGCCATTCCAGCTAAAAGTTGATTGGTTGCGCCAAAAAGTGGCCAGAGAATCAGGCCACCACTTCCAGGGCCGAAGGTGGCATTTTTGGGAATCATTGCAACTGCTCCCGCTAACCCGACAGCAAGGCCAGTAGCGATGTATTTATTGCAAAGTGGTTTGATTTTGCATGTGCTTCCAAGTTCCTGAATAACGTACCGTTGTAAACGGGTGGCTGAGTCCAGAGTTGTCGCTGCAAAACTGGCAACAAGGACAGCGATAATTCCGATTCCCAACTTCAATGGAATTCCAATTGAGGAAAGAAAGTTGGCTCCTCCTTCAATAAAAGCACCCACTTTGTCTGTCAGCGAGAATTTCGCCCATTTTTTTGTTGAGTCGTAACGTGTATCCCAGGCTGCTTTCCCTATCAGTGGCTGGTTGGTCGCTTCATCCATATGAATGACATAAGAATAGGATGCGCCGGTTCCTGTCCGATCATATTTTCCCATTCCCACCCCAGCACAACAGGATAAAATGACGATGACAGCAAGTGCTCCTTCGGTCAACATGGAGCCATAACCCACATATTTGGCATCGGTTTCACAGGCAATTTGCTTGCTACTGGTTCCGCTACTTACCAAGCAATGAAATCCTGAACACGCTCCACAGGCAATTGTGATGAACAAGAAAGGCCAAATCGGAGGAGCATCTGCAGGAATATTTTTCATGTCTGCAATCATAGGGGCGCTTCCCGATAAATCTGCCTGACCAGTTATTCCCGAAACGAACACACCCGTGATTAATAATCCCATCGCCAATAAAAGTTGGTGACTATTAATATAGTCTCGGGGTTGAAGAAGCAGCCAGACTGGAAGAATGGATGCAACTGCACAATAAAGAAGAAGGATGAACGTCCAGGTAATGACAATATTAGGAAAAGCACCGAACAGTTTCATCTGGAACAAGTTTGCAAAATCGACAGGGAGATGATAAGCGCCCAGATAAATCGAAAAATACATGATGAACAATGCAATCAGTGATGGAACAATAAGTCCTCCCCCTTTTTTATAAACCCAGAGACCAATGGCGATTGCAATGGGCATGGTAATCCAGACGGGAAGAACGGTTTCGGGATAATTGGCAAAAATGATGGCAATGACCAGTCCGAAAATGGCAAGGACTACTGTTAATGACATAAAGAGGACGAGTAGAAAAAGAATTCGGGCGCGAGGTGAAATCAATCGACCTGCAATTTCGCCAACAGTCTGACCACGATTTCTCATGGAAACAATTAAAGAACCGAAATCATGGACTGCCCCTACAAAGATAGAGCCGAAGATGACCCAGCAAAGGGCAGGTAACCATCCCCAGAATACTGCGATGGCAGGACCAACAATCGGTCCTGTCCCTGCGATACTGGTGAAGTGATGGCCAAAGATGATTTCTTTTTTTGTCGGAACGAAATCAACATCGTCTCTTAAAGCGACACTCGGCACGAGAGCATTCTGATCGAGTTGGAATATTTTTTTTGACAGCCAACGACCGTAAGTATGGTAAGCGATAATGAAGCCGAGGAATGATCCAAAGGCAATCAACAAGGTAAGCATGTCATCTATCCGGTAAAATTTTATGAAGACGATATAAACTAAAGAGAGTTAATATAAAGTACAGAGAGTCAATCTTCCATGTTACCGATGCAAATTGACTTTTTCCATAGCGGATGTCTTTTGATTGTATTTACAGCGTTTTTTAAGGGTGTTTCCATTCTTATTTCTATCATTTTAAGAAATTGAAGACACAGAAATGTTTTGAGATTGATGAATAAATTCGAAACATAAATTTCGGAAAGCCATTTCAATATTGGCCTGCTAGAATTCTCTCCTTCACAAAATGTTATAACCGGAACAACCTGCTTAACTAAGAATGTCATGAACAGGTTTCCTCGTCAATCGTAAATCCCTTAACAATCAATGTTTCCCCAGCTTCTCATTGACGATGAATAGTTTTACACAAGAGCATGTCACTCCAAAAAATATTCGACCGAGATCATTGATCTTCGCTCTTGTTTCATTCCATGAATTTCCTGAGGACACGAAGTTTTCAGGTGTGAATTATTCCGGGAATGTTTTTTAGATAAATACCATTGTTGACTAGTGCCTTGTCAAGGCTGAGAATTGGGGTGCGTAAGAACTCTAACGCACTCCGTTGTCGTGCTTTATATACTTTACCAACCCCAATCTTTAAATTTGACGAAACACTAGCCAGTCGATTCGGATTCATTCCAGTCAGGACTTTTAAAGCATTAGAGACCATCATTGGGTTAATCGTGTTATTCAGGTTTTCTGCATCAATTGAAAACTGAGCCGGCGAATCAGCAATCAAGCTTATAAAATTATTCATTCACATAATTCAAGATCAGGTTTCAAACAACCTGATCTTCCAGAGAAGGAGTTCAACAATGCTTGTCTTGTCCAGACAGCGTGATGAAAGCATCATGATAGGCGACAATATTGTTATCACAATTGTAGATATTCGTGGTGACAAAGTGAGATTAGGGATACAGGCTCCGACGGAAATTCCGGTTCATCGTGAAGAAGTTTACGAAGCAATCCTGAAAGAATCTGCCATGAAGAAAGAGCAGTCTCAAACAGAAAAAAAGCATCCTGCCGTATAAACCTACCGTATAAACCTGCAGAAATTCAGCTTAAAAGTCTTTCCATAACAGACTTTCTTAACCAGACCGCTTGAAAAAGCTGAATCCCAGGAAGAATCAGAAGGCGATGATTCTTCCTGGCAGAAAACAAACGGGAGAGTCGCCTGGACAATGTCTAGAATTGATGTAGAGAGTATATAGTTGGGATAACACTTAAACCATCTATTTCATTTACAGGAACGCTCTCACATGCTCCCCGTTTAAGAGAAGTGCAGTAAACAGTATTCAATACAACCTGACTCTTGAATGATTCTCAATTTCCATCCAATAAGTGAAGCGACCACACCTTGATAACGATGCCTGATTTTCTCCTTTGAAATCTCGATTAAAGAGCCAAACTGATTTTTGAAGAAAGTCAAAAAAAATCGTTCAGATCTTCATGCTATTACGAGATTTAGAGCAGTATTATCAACACAAAAGGTACAACCCTCACATCTTGAAAACGCATTTCTTTTTTATATTGCCCATTCCCCCTTTTTTCTCTACTCCGTCTAAAGTTGCGACCTATAGAAGACGATAGATGGATCAGAGACTGTCCCGACCGGGCACCTTAGTGGAGTATGGGTTGCGTTTTCAACCTGTAAAAACGGAGGAGGGATTAACATCAAGGCTGATGTCATCCGGTTTGGTAGGACTAAGATCATTTCTGGCAATCAGGATGTTGTTGGAAGTCATTTTAAGAATATCGATGACGGTCTATGACAAACTTGCATCAGTTCGCCATTGAACTTGAGTATTTGGATGATCACTTAATACATAAGTTTTTTTGATGAAGCCTGATGTTTTTCGGGACGATCTATAAATTAAAGAAATTTGAAAGGTAACTAAAATGACTCGTATTAATACTAACGTAGCATCGCTGCGTGGTGTGAGAAACCTTGCAAGGTCTAACAGCTTGCTCGATAAATCCCTCACACGATTGTCAACTGGTTTGAAAATCAACTCAGGTAAAGACAATCCAGCTGGTTTGATTGCCAGTGAAACTCTTCGGTCACAGATTACAGTAATTGAACAGTCAATCACAAACAGTAATCGTGCTAACAACGTAATTTCCACAGCAGACGCTGCTCTTGGTGAAATCAACGGTCTGTTAAATCAGGTTCGTGGATTGATTCAGGAAGGTTTGAATGATGGTGCTCTTTCTCAGCCAGAAAAAGAAGCGAACCAGACCCAGATTGATGCTGCTCTTTCTGCTATCAACCGAATTTCAGCGAACACAACTTTTGCTGGTGACAAACTGATTGATGGAAGTAAATCATACCGTACAACTCAAACAACAGCAGATGCTGGCAAACTGGATGATTTCCAGGTCAGAAGTGCAGTATTTGCAGGTAGCTCTAATATTGTTATCGATGCACAAGTGACAACAGCAGCATCTAAAGGTGAATTGTTCTCAACTGCCGTTTCTGGTGGTGGTGGTCTTGCTGCGAGCACAACACTGGAAATTTCTGGTTCAACAGGTACAGACGTTGTCTTCCTGGGAGCAGGAAGTTCATTAAGCGATGCTGCCACAGCGATTAACGCTTTGACAGATTCAACAGGTGTGACCGTTACCAAGACTGATGCAGTTGCTGGTACCGGGGCTCTTGACAGTGTTGCTACTGATGCTGACCTTGTCATTACTGATGCACGTGGTTTGGATACAAGTAATGGCCAGACTGTGAAACTTGTTATCGCAAGTACAGCAGCTGGTAATCAGGCACTCGATATTACCAGTTCTTCAACTTCAACAGAAATTACTATTACTGTAACATTGGAAACAAATGCTAGTAGTGTATCCCAAACAACAGGAACTGATCTCATCGCAGCTTTGGCTAGTGATGCTGATAGTAGTGGTCTTGTTTCCGCTGCACTGGCAGCAGGGAATGACGGATCTGGTGTTATCAGTTTTAACATTAACGCTGGTTCATTAGACGTAGCGACTGATGCTTCCTTAACATTCAGTAGTAACGACTTTGGTTCTGCTGAATTTGTTGGAGTGAAAGCCCTTCAAGGTACATTCACAACAACAACTGTTTCTACATCGGGTTCTGCTTCTGAACGAGCTGAAGGAACAGATATTGTTGCAACAATCAATGGTCAGTTGGCACAGGGTAAAGGATTAAAAGCATCCATTACTACAGCTCAGCTTGATGCATCTGTTTCATTCAACACAACAAACAACGTTGCTGCAGCCAATTCCAAGGTTACAGTAACAGGTGGTGGTGCATTGTTCCAGATTGGTCAGGAAGTTTCTGCTGCTGGTCAGATTGGTATCGGAATTGATGGTGTTAACACTGCTCGACTTGGTGGAATTTCCGGCAAGTTGTTTGAACTTGGTTCTGGTGGTGGAAAGAGTTTGCTTGACGTAAGCCCTTCTAACCCTGGTTCAGGTTTAGTTAAAATCATTGACGAAGCAATTAGTAAAGTCTCTAATCTTCGAGGACGATTAGGAGCTATCCAGAAAAACGTTATCGAAACCAACATCTCAACATTGGGTGTTGCTTTGGAAAGTATTTCTGCTGCTCGTAGTCAGATCATCGATACTGACTTTGCTTCTGAAACAGCAGCTTTGACCCGAGCCCAGATTCTGAATCAGTCAGGTCTGTCAGTATTGGGAATTGCAAACCAGAACCCATCACAGGTTCTTTCACTTCTCGGATAATCGAGATTTGAACACCTCTGATTTGAGGTGACATAAATATCAGGCGATGTTGGGAATTTCATAATTTCCAGCATCGTCTTTTTTTACGTAAAGTGATTAACCCGAACGTATTATCTGAAATCGCCAGAGTAATCCTGAACTCGACATGGGGACACATCAGTAAATGTCGATAAAAAAATAAGGGATATCCTTCATCAGGAGTTACCCTGCGCAATTAACTGTGAATTATTGTTTACAAATATCGTAAATTAATTCGGATGAATCAGGAATTATTCGCTGTGAGTATTTTGGAAACCAATAATATCGAATCATTAACGGATGAAGAGGTCCATGAAATCCTTCTTCATCAGAATGGTCTGTCATTGCTTTCCCATAGACAGGATGAGGATTCCTCTGATAAGCGAAAAGCAAAAGCGTACCATTATCTTGGGGTGTGCGCTTTGGAAAAAGAAGAGTTTACCAAAGCCCGGGATTTAATTTCCGTTGCGATTTCACTATCTCCTAAAACAGCACGATTTCATAACAGTCTGGGAGATATCTATCTTGCAGAAGGTGATGTTGAAACTTCAAAGAAATATTATCAGGAAGCGATTGTTTATAATGAATCCTTTTCGGATGTCTGGACCAATCTTGCGAACCTGAATTTTTCGGAAGGGCATTACAAGGATGCACTTAATAATTACCAGCGAAGCCTGGAAATTGATGCCACGCAATCCGATGCCTGGTTTCATTCCGGTCTCATCTGGGAAATTGCAGGGAATTATCGTGAAGCAGAATTCTGTTTTCGGACCGCGGAACTTTATCCGCCACAAGATGAAGAAGTGGGGTTTCATTTAGCCAATGTTCTCCAGAAACAGCATCGTTCACAGGAAGCGTTATTCAAATACAATCAATGCCTGAATAAAAATCCAGACGATATCAAAGCTTTATTTAATGCTGGGACTGCTTATCTTTCTTTGAGTGATTTTAAAAAAGCTCATGAATTTTATGAGAAAGTCCTTAAATTAGATTCCGATTATATTGTTGCTGTCCATCGAAACACCGGGTTGGCGTATCATCTTCAGAAACATTATTTCCAGGCAATCCAGGAATTCCAGATTGCACTCAATAAAGATGAAGAAGTCGCTGACCTCCATTTACACCTGGGCGAGGTCCTGTTTGATTTAGAAGATTATTCCGCTGCTGTTCATAAATTCAGAATGGCTTTGAAAATAGACCCGACAATGTCGCAAGCTTATCTGAACCTGGGGAATATTTTTAAAATCAAAGGAGAAACAGCGGAAGCACTCGAATTGTTCCAGAAAGCGATTGAGACAAATCCATTGTCAGCAAAAGCGTACTATGATCAGGCAGTCCTGATGAAGGAACAGAACCAGCATATTGATTCGATTGTTTCATTCCGGGAATCACTTCGGCTTGCATTTGATTACCTTAAAGCACGTGTTCAATACGGATTAGTTTTTCTTGAGCAGGGACGAATTGACGAAGCGATTGAACAATTTGAACTGGTTCTTGAACAGCAATCCAATCATGAAGAAGCAAGAGAGTATCTTTCCCATGCATGTTTGCTAGGGGAATCATTCACGAGAGGCTGGTCCTGTTTTTCCTATTTCAAAGAAGAAACCCGGTTACCAACCAGACACGACAAGCTCCCTGTCTGGAGCGGTGAGCCTCTTGATCAGAATACGATTTATATTAATGATACAGTCCAGGTGGAGCATCAGATCCTGTTTTCCACCTGTCTTCCTGAACTGATTGAATCATGTGAAAAATGTATCATCGAAGTGAAAAAGGAATGGAAATCCATTTATGAAAGGTCCTTTTCAAAAGCACAGATAGTTGTTTTTGAGGATCGGCTTGATCTGGATTATGATTTGATTGACTATCAGTTGGACCTCGCTGATCTTCCCAAGCATGTCAGGAATGAAGCTAGCGATTTTCCTATTCAGTGGAGAGTTTTCGAGCCGGCTCCTCAACTTAGCAAACAGTATATTTCCCAAGCCAGAAAACTTGGGGAAGGGATGAAAATTGGCTTTTGCTTTTTGAAAGAAAATGAAAACGGTATCGAATTTCAGCAAGAATGGTTTGATCTCTTCAAAGATAAAAAAGCCTGCTTTATCAATCTTTATCAAGGTAAAGAGAAAATAGACTTTGATCAATTATGTACTGATCATCATTTTGAAATCAGCTCATTCACAGATGAAAAAGTTGGTTCCATTGAACAATCCCTGGCTCAGGTTGCTTCATGTGATCTGGTTCTCACTTGCGATAATCTGACGGCACATCTTGCAGGTTCGCTTGGAATTCCTGTCTGGTTATTTCTCCCGTGCCAGTCAGAATGGTATTGGTTCATGAATCGCGATAATTCGCTCTGGTACAATAGCATGAGAATTTTCAGACAATCCTATCTGGAGAATTGGGACGACATCTATTCTAAAATCAATCATGAATTGGAACGAACTATTAATATCAGATCCTATTCTGTCGAATAAAATCCAAGCTGCCAAGTTTGCAGATAAGCCCTTTCTCTCTTCTTTCTATGAAGCTTTCTTTCAAAATTGCGAGGGATCCCCAGTGCTCCCATCGTACCTATCTTCCGATATTTCATATTATCGGTACAGGAATTCGCTTCTTATAAATTGCTCTCAACCCATTCTGGGGCATGCGTTTCAGGGCAATGTTTCATTTATTCAGTCCAGATTAATAACGCCATATCATAAATTATATCAATGAGTTACGTCTGTACTTTCTGTCAATGAATCAGAAATAATTTGATAGATTCATAGACCCTCATTTTTCATTCAGCTCTTTTTCTGAAATCAAGCTAATCCTGCTTGATCCTCATAACCTCTCTAACCGATACAGATTAAAGGCGTATGTAGAAACAACGCTTGAGATATGCACGTATCTCGCCAATTTTTAAAAGCGAATTTTAAAAAAAGAAACAAGGACGTTGCGAATGCTTCTTCAAGAAACAATTTCAAAAGCTCTCGAACATCATCAAGTAGGTGAACTGAACCAGGCAGGTGATCTTTATGAAAAAGTATTACGAGAGGATCCGAAACATTCTGACGCGCTTCATTTAATGGGATTGATTCACCAGCAGAAAAAAGATCCTGTACAGGCTCTGGAATATATACAAAAAGCAATTGAACAAAATGAGGATGCTTCCCTGTTTCATAGCAATCTTGGGAATGTTCATCGTGATCTGAACCAGATGGATCAGGCGATGAATAGTTTTCGTGAAGCGATCCGAATCGAACCCGGTTTTGCAGGTGCACATTATAATCTTGCAATGGCTCATGAAGCAATAGGCGATACAGACGAAGCGATTTCCTGTTATGAAGAAGCAATTAAAAGTAATCCGAAATTTGTTGAAGCTGCAAACAATCTGGGTAAGCTTTATAGCTCGCTCGAAATTTATGATCGAGCTATACGGTGTTTTGAGCACGCCATTTCTTTGAATCCGAATTCAGCACATCTTTTTTTTAATCATGCAAATGCTTTATTCGGTGCAGGTCAATTTGATGATGCAATAAAAAGCTATCATAAAGCAGTTGAACTGGATCCCAATTCTTCTATTATCCTGAGTACTCTTGGGGCTGCTTACAGAAAAATGGAAGAATTTGAGAAAGCTGAAATTTACCTGAAAAAGGGAGTCGAATGTATTGAAGTGGATCCTGAGGCATATAACAACCTCGGCAGTTTATACATGAATTCCGGTCAACCAGAAGCAGGAATTGAACAGTTTAAAAAAGCTGTGGAACGATCACCGGAAAATCCAGCCTATCACCTGAATCTGGGAAAAGCTTTGAAAGATGAGCTTTCCTATCAGGAAGCCCTCCAGGAATTTGGGCAGGTCCTCAAATTGAATCCTGATCATGAAGAATCCTGTTTTCTGATTGGGGAAGTTCTTATTAAACAGGAACAATACCAGAACGCGATAAAACATCTGGAGCAATGTCAGGAAATTGGTAGC
>JAJRVU010000241.1 GCA_024277145.1 Planctomycetota bacterium | reverse complement strand
AGTGAAAATCAGACGGTGATAAGTGGTTGATTATTGGGTGGGTTTACGGGAGTATTTAACGGGGCCGGAAACAACCAATAGATAAATTGGTGGATTTTTGAGCGGGGTTATCCCCCTCGGAGGTGGCCATTAAGCGTTAGAGCAAAAAAAGAAAATTCAGCAGTACATATCTCTTGCATGAGGGACGAAAAGCGGACATAATGTCCTTAAAATAACCCGCAGAAAGGATCGTCCATGCATCAGTTACATCCACTTGATTTACTGAGAACCGCCAGAAACCAGTACACTCAGAAGCAACTTGCTGAAATCCTTGAGGTTGATGTAAGAACCGTTCGTAGATGGGAAGTTCGCGAAACCGATCCACCCTCATACCTTTCTGACGCCATCAGACAAAGAATATTGCCGTTAGTCAATGAGCAAAACGATGATTCAGATTTTAAATTTATTGATCTATTTGCAGGAATAGGCGGTATCAGGCTTGGCTTTGAAGAACATGGAGGTAAATGCGTATTCACCTGTGAATGGAATAAATTTTCTCAAAAAACCTATTTGGCTAATTTTCCACAAACATCTGACCATATGTTTGCTGGTGATATTACAGAAATAGATGAAAAGGATATTCCTGAGCATGACGTGCTTTTGGCTGGTTTCCCCTGTCAGCCATTCAGCATAGCTGGAGTATCAAAAAAAAATGCCTTGGGTCGTCCACACGGATTTGAGTGTACAACACAAGGAACACTTTTCTTTGATGTGGCAAGAATAATAGCTGAAAAACAACCAAAGGCATTCTTGCTGGAAAACGTCAAGAATCTACTTTCTCATGATAAAGGAAACACATTCAAAGTTATCCTGCAAACCCTTCAAAAAGAGCTAGGTTATGAAATACATTACAAGGTTATAGATGGTCAGCATTTTGTACCACAGCACCGAGAGCGTATTTTAATTGTCGGGTTTAGAGGAGAGACAGATTTTTCATGGGATGCCTTGCAATTACCCGATAAGGGAGCTGTAAAGTTATCATCAATTTTACATCCACAGGATGGAACTGAATTGGCAGAAGAGCCTTATACAACTGGAGATAAGGCAAAAATAAATAGTAAATATACATTGACACCAAAATTATGGGCTTATTTACAAGCGTATGCAGAAAAGCACAGAAAAGCAGGTAATGGTTTTGGGTTTGGTCTTGTTGATGGTAACAGCGTAACCAGAACATTATCGGCTCGTTATTATAAAGATGGCTCTGAAGTATTAGTGTCACAAGGAAAAAGAAAACGCCCTCGCAGGCTTACACCAAGAGAGTGTTCCCGGCTAATGGGATTTCCTGAAAACTTTATTATTCCTGTAAGTGATACTCAAGCATATCGCCAATTTGGCAACAGTGTTGTCATGCCAGTCATGAAAGAAGTTGCTCGTATTATGATGCCGCATGTAAAAGCATTGCGTGAGCAGGAACTTCATGAAATGAAGCAGGCATCCCTTGGGTTATGACTGATGTAGTAAGCCCTGAAACCCGCAGTCGGATGATGTCTGGAATTAGGGGAAAGAATACAAAGCCAGAAATACTGATAAGAAGTCAGCTACATCAATCAGGATATCGTTTTAGAATTCATGATTCAAAATTACCGGGCAAGCCAGATATAGTGCTTAAGAAATATCATGCAGTGATATTTGTTCATGGGTGTTTTTGGCATCAACATGAATGCCACTTGTTCAAATGGCCTAAAACACGACCTGATTTCTGGAAGAATAAAATCGGTAGAAACCGCGACAATGACAAGATCATAATCGAAAAATTAATTTCTTTGAACTGGCGAGTATGTATTATTTGGGAGTGTGCCGTAAAAGGTAGCAAAATTAAAAATTTACCACGCATAATTGCATCCATTGGTGAGTGGCTCAATAGCCAGGAAAACAGATTGGAGATTTCAGGTTGAAAAAAGGTTACTTATCCCAGTATTTTGCAGGAGCCGCCGTTAAAATTTTAAGTGCCGTTGAAGCCGATGTGCTTTCCTCAAATCAACATGAATTCAATGGCGTTGAAGGTCTGAGAGATATTCTTGGTGAACCTGATGGAAAAGTCAGATACAAAGCAAAGTTCCTCTATCTTACCGATCATGACGATGATCATGTTATCGAAGACGGATTTTTAACATGGTATGATGCCAGACAAAAAGCACGAGAAGAACGAGGTGTTATGCGTTGGGAATATCGACTTTATTTTCCAACAAATCTTGTTTCTCAGTGTGCCAATTCAGGAGATATTCTTGTTCTGGCAAAACAGCCTGACAATACACTGCTGGCAGTCGTAGCTGAGGCTGAAACTACAATAGCCCAACAGATATTATGGCTGTTTGGTTTTTCTGATTTATCTCATCCCGGATTTTCAGTCCGTGAGGAACTTGAAACTGAACAGGATCGTATTGAATTTGCATCAAGATTTATACTCGAAAATATCGGTATTACTGTTGAAGCAACAGAAGAAACATGGCTGGATGATATTCTCTCTAAATTTAATGGTAGTTTTCCAACAACCAGAGAATTCTCTGCTTATGCACGCTCTACTATAGCGGATATAAATCCTCAAGATGGTCATGATGCCGTTTTAATGGCATTGATGGAAAGAGAAGAAATACTGTTCCGAACTCTAGAAAAATATCTGATTGGTGAACGCCTGTCTAAAGGCTTTGATGGAGATGTAGATGGGTTTATTTCCTTTTCACTTTCAGTGCAAAATCGTAGAAAAAGTCGTGCAGGTCTAGCATTTGAAAATCATCTTGAAATCCTTTTCAAGGAATGCGGTATTCATTATACCCGAACACCAAAAACAGAAAACAAGTCAAAACCTGATTTCATATTTCCTGGAATAGATGAATACAATACCCCAGACTTTAATCCACTGAATCTCACTATGCTTGGCGTCAAGTCTTCATGTAAAGATCGTTGGCGGCAAGTATTGGTAGAGGCTGACAGAGTCGAGCGAAAGCATTTGCTTACCTTGGAGGCGGCTATCAGTAAAAATCAAACAGATGAAATGGATTCAAAGAAATTACAATTAGTGGTTCCAAAAGGGTTATATGACACTTATTTGCCAGAACAACAAGCTTGGTTAATGAATGTTTCCGAGTTTACAGAGCTTGTGCTAGACCGGCAGAATTGACGTGTTAAATGTGCAAAAATGCTCTAACAAAAGCATACACGCGGACTGCCAAAAGCGGCGCGGCTTTCGCTACGCTACAGCCACACTGCTTTTTGCAGCCGGTGATGCTAGGCGTTATAATTTAGAGAAAATATGTACACTCCTCAAGATTTTGAAGAAACAGATAAAGAAGAATTATTAGCATTTATTAAGACTAATGCTTTTGGTCAGTTAATATCTTTAGTTGACAATCGTCTGTTTTCTTCTCATATACCTTTTATTTTGAGTTTTGATAAACAGTCATTAATTTGCCATGTAGCTAAACGCAATCCACAGTGGGAAGCTCTT
>JAJRVU010000240.1 GCA_024277145.1 Planctomycetota bacterium | reverse complement strand
GTCCTAAACATAGATCAGGATTTTGAAGAGATCGAATTTTGACTGGAACTTGTTGTATTCCTGCAACACTTGTCATTGATCTTGCGGGTTATTCGGGTTAATCAGAAAGAGGAAACGTTATAATTGGACCAACCGGGCATTGAAGAAATGTGAGAATGAAGGGGAATCTGGAAAGGTTTTTGGTGAATCAAAATTTAATATGATTTTATTCCTCTACAAGAAGTTCATGATGATCAAATATATCCCATACTGCGAATGAGAAGGTTTGAGTAGCGGAACTTGTTGTTTTTTATCCTCAAAAAACAACAATGAAGGACATTTTTAGAGTTCAAAAAATGAGGGATTACCCTCAATAATAATCTCGATAGCAGTGTTGGTTTGAGGGGAATCGCTTATCCATTTAAGAGAAAATTATTGTATTCGTATCATATTTGCGGGAAAACATTTACGATTGATTTTAAAGAAACACGATAGTGATATTGAAGATTAAATATATATCCTTCATACTAATCCACATATCTTTGATATCACTTTACTAATTTTGCATTCGCAACGATATAAATAATTACCGGGCAGCATCTTTTATCTTTCGTGCTTCTTTTCTTAAATAAGATTAGATTGGAGCAAAGCGATTGGAAACAGATCAAAATCGTTTCTATCAAAACGGGCCAATTCATAATAGTTCTCAATTAAAAGAAACAGGCAATCGTACTGTTTGTGACAGTTCCGGTACGGAGAAATACCTCCCGGTACAGGGATACATAATTGTTGATTCTTCCAGCAATGTTTGTCAGGAGATCAGCTTGAATCTCCTTGAGCTTCTTGAACTAAACAATGAAGAAGTGATTGGGAAATCTCTAAATGAAATCCTTGATCTTGAACCTGCAGGGAAAAAAGGGAATTCTTTGGAAATTGCTTCAACTGAAGCAACTGGGCTTCCGGCCTGCAGTGAAAATGCTAAAATATATTCACGTGGAAAGGAGTATGACTGCCTGATTACTATAATGGACAATCCAAATCCTTTATCAGTTTATCATAATCAACTATTTTTTATCTGCTTTGTTCCGAATGTAAATTCATTGAATGTTCAGCGAAAACTAACAGGTGAAACAGAAAGTTGGTCAACGATACAGAAGAGTATTCACAATCTGAATAATTTCCTGACAGCGTTTTATTGCCATTGGGATCTTGTTTCAAATAAATTCAGATCTGATCCTGATATGCAAGTAACATCTATTGAGGTTACAGGACTACTGGAGTCCGCATCTCAGGAAGTTCGAAAGATGACTTTAACGACGAATAACCAAATTAATAAACTGAAAGAAGAATCATTATAGAGTGAGTTTCATTTACGTGTAGCAAGTTAGAGTTTTAAATAAAGTTTCCATGTTATCCAACGACGCTACAGTTAAGTGTAACCTGCACTAGAAGGGCCAATATTCATGATTCAATATAATATGTACTAACGCTATTAGATCGTTCTATGTTTAAGATCACGATCTTAATTATTTTAAAAATTATTCTATTAATAGCGGAAAGTTTGGATGAAATGATGACGCGTTCAATAAGAGTTGTCTTGGTGGATGATCATAAATCTATTTTAGAACCCTTGGCTGCAAGAATTAACCAAGCAGAGGAATTGGAGATTATAGGAACTGCTTCAGATGGTGAATCAGGATTGCGACTTATTCTGGAAGAAAAACCAGATGTCGTCATTCTTGATGTCGATTTTGATGGACGTGGTTCCTTTGATATCGCCAGTGAAATCGCTTCAAGAAATAAAGAGACTAAAATTATCTTTCTCACTGGTTACCTGACTGATGTCTTTATTGATCAGGCTCTTAAAATCAATGCAAGAGGTTATCTTCTGAAGTGGGAGTCACCCCAGGTCATTATTGATAGTATTCTTAAAGTTATGAACGGTGAATACTGTTTTTCAAGCGATGTTCATGACCGAATTGAATTCGATTCGAAAACCGATCAATACAACATCAAATCGAATTGCAAGCTTGCCTCACTCACTTCCAGGCAATTGGAAGTTTTGCGATTTTTGGCTCGGGGACAAAGTGTGAAAGAGGTTGCAAAAACAATGCATCTTTCTGAAAAATCGATTGATAGCCATAAATATCGCATTATGCATAAGCTTAATATCCATGACCGTGTTGAACTTGCGAGATTTGCTATTCGAGAAGGTCTGGTTCTCCCCTAATAGTCCCGGATAAAAAATGCTATTGGTATGTTCTGGTTCTGAAAATACGACAACAGTATTACATATAATCAATATTGCAATTATTGATCAGGAATTTTCTGGTTCAGCCAGTTTTCTCAGGTAGATAGCAAGATCCATTTCCAATTGAGTAAGATGTTGCCAGGCAAGCCAGTTTACGTTCATCGTAGGCGGTTCTTCCGGATCTGAAGAGGCATCTTCATAAGAAGTCTGCAATACATATCGTATTTGTTCGTGCGTGTAGGACATGAAGTCAGAAATTTCCGCACATTGAAATGGTCTTAAATCAGGTGGCGGAGGTGGAGGCCCCTGGGGGAAGAGTTCGCTCGGCCTGATGTTTTTATCTTTACTTGCACTCGTGTGACTGTCCAATAACCCACTAGGTGATAATGATGATTCACGAGATGAATCGGTAGATTCTTCAAGATGACTTAATTCAGCAATCCTGTTTTTAATTTGTTCTTTGCTTCCAAATAAAAGCAGGCAGCGTCCGATAGAAACCTGATCACCAAGTTGCAGGACACGCATTTGAATTGGATGACCATTCACGCGAGTTCCATTGGTACTATCCAGGTCGGTTAAGATAAATCTTCCGTTATCTTCCTGGATTTTCGAATGGAACCGACTGACACGTTCATCGTTGAGTTGAATTGAATTGTCTTCTTCCCTGCCAATGGTAACGGGCGTGGCCAAATTCTCATAAACCTGACCTCGTTCCAAACCTTCTAAAATTTGAAGAGTAATATCCGACATTCAGTTCCAGTCTTACTTTTTAAGATATGATACAGATAAAGGTGTGATAGAGAGAACAGTCGCTGATAGCACCTGCCCTGACGATTAACCAATAGTGCTCTGTCGAGTTTTAAATGTCATGCATCAGTTTGCAAATGGCACGCTCGTTGGCGTGCTATCGACTCTGGGCTACGTGACATTTATTCATAGACGAAACACTAGCTACCCTAAATATTACCATACCAGAGGACTTTTAGCCTTGAATTGATGGTTTGAAAAGATATTTTTCAAGTGAATTTTTCAGGAATGATGATCGGGAGAGGCCTGTTTTGCTTGTATCAAGCTGTTTCCATTTATTTTTTCTGAAAATAAAGAGTCCTTCTCCTCTAAGAAAAAATGGGCAAGTTTTTTGTCATATTCTTCCGGAGAGATGGTTCGAGACATGTTGTGCCTGGCACCTTTTACTTCCCAGATTTCAGTTTTTACCGAATCAATCTGTTCAATCAATCCTTTACTGATCTGGGGTAAAACATAGCTGTCCTGTTCTCCTGTGATGAGATATACCGAACGATTTTTCAATTTTTTGAGATACGATTCCAATTCAAGAAACTGGCAATTTTTTCGAAACCCACAGATTCGCCTTGCGATGTAAAGAGTCATTTTCACATGCCAGGTCGGCGTGTATTCCAATACCCAACCCGGTGCGTATAGAGATGCCCATCGCAGAGTGAAATGCAATGACAACCTGGATGCAGAAAACAAACCTTCCACTGCAATTTTCTTGATTTCCGGATATTGAACAGCAGCAGCAATCGCAGCAGATCCCCCTCGGCTGATTCCAAATATCCCCAAATTCATTTCAGATAAACCGGGATCATTTTTAATATATTGAATGACTGAAAGAACATCCTGAAGTTCATAATGTGTCATCCAATGAAGTGGGGCATAACCTTGAAGTGAATCACTTTCACCTTGATTGCGGAAATCAAAAGAAAGAACATGAAACCCTGCAGCCATTAATCCCTGGCAATATCGGGATGCTGACCAGTGGCTGGATCCGAATTCCGGACAAAAAATGATAAGGTTATTCGAATCACTTTTCCCAGAACGATAAAGGCTGCCACTTAATGTGAGGCCATCTGAAGTTTCAATCCTGATCTTTTCCGCCAGGTCAGATTCCTGATCAGGATCAACATGAAACGGGGGTTTGTGTTCAAAAACAGGTGTGACAATCAATGCAAATATGATATGGATCAAAAGATCAATAACCAATATTCCGATAATAATGCTTATTGAAATCCAAAGCACGCTTTGCCCCGTTCAAACATCTTTTATATCGTGATACTTGAAAACCCAGAATTTCTTCAGGCATTATACTCGGAGAAAACAAGAGAAATATTCTGTCCTCCGAATCCAAAGCTGTTTGATATCGCTCGGTGAACTTTTCGATCACGGGCTTCGTTTGGAATATAATCGAGATCACATACAGGATCTTTAGTTTCGTAATTAATGGTTGGAGGGACAGCACCCCTGTTAATTGCAAGAAGGCAGGTAATCGCTTCAACGCTTCCTGCAGCTGCAATCAAATGGCCCATCATGCTTTTAATACTGGAGACAGGCGTATTGTAGGCATGGTCTCCAAGAGTTTTCTTAATGGCCATCGTTTCTACTTTGTCATTGACGACAGTACTTGTTCCGTGTGCATTAATATAATCAATTTCATCCGTGTTCACTCCAGCATCATTCAAAGCCATGTTAATGCAGGTAACCGCCCCTCTCCCTTCAGGGTGAATATCGGTTATTCGGTAAGCATCTGCGCTGGAACCATATCCCAGAATTTCGCCATGAATATGGGCATTTCGTTTCAAGGCATGTTCCAGTTCTTCCAGGATGACTATTCCTGAACCTTCTCCCAATACAAATCCATCCCTGTTTTTATCGAATGGACGAGATGCACCCTGAGGGTCTTCGTTATGGGTGGACAATGCAGTTAAAAGATTGAAGCCTGTCACGCCGAAGGGGTGAATCATGCTGTGAGCTCCACCTGAAATCATGGCGTCAGCATCACCGCGTCGAATAATTTCGGTCGCTTCTCCAATTGCCTGACTTGATGCTGCACATGCTGTCAAACAATTCAGGTTAGGTCCCTGTGCATTGAATATACTCGAAAGATGACCAGCAGGCATATTCGGTTCCTGTTCCAGTTCATCCAGAGGGTCAAGCTGCTTCAGTCCGCACTGAGTAAACTTTTCAAGATTCAGTTCACCATTTTCCATCGACTGGGCAACCATTCCCATAAAAAGGTTGAAATCCTGTTGCCCTTCACCAGCACCAAGATAAACTCCAAGTTTTTCGGGTTGAATGCCAGCATCAACCAGTCCGGAATCATTCATCGCCTGAACAGCTGCACCAATGGCAAAACGAATGTTTCGGCCACAATGCTCAAAACGTTTTGTGTTATCAATGTAATCAGAAAGGTTGAAGTTTTTTACTTCTGCAGCAAACTTTGTGGGGAAATTAGTAGCATCAAAGTGGGTTATCTGACCAATTCCACTTTTCCCTTCCATCATGGAAGCCCAGATTTCGTCAACTGTTTTTCCAACAGGTGTAACGCATCCCATTCCCGTAACAACAACACGACGTCTCATGTTCATGTCTCTCTCGTAGAAAAAATACCCAGCTTAATACAGATAAAAATCGAGCCTGGCTTGATGAAACCTTTTCTATTCAGAAACCGTTTCAGTTTTTCAGATTCGATCCATTTCAATTATTGTATTATTATGACCGGAATCAGGAATAATACAATAAGATTACAGGCAACATCTTTTTATTGTCTGGTTGATATTTGGGGAAAAGTGTTCAATTTCCCCCTTGAGCCTTATTGATTGGTATCTCAATTATTGGCAGGTGACCCATCCCCAGCCTGACCTACATCAAGAATTCCCAGTAAATTCATGGAAAATACAAAGTCCTTCTGGTCGACATTTTTATAATCAGGGTCAGATTGATCCAGATGAGCAAAAACAATTTCACCGTCAGCAACCAGTCGATCCCCCACATGTGCCTGGCATTCAACCATACCACCTTCTTCTCGAACATCGGTCAGTTTGGCAGTATACACCAGTGTATCTCCGGGGCAGGCCCAACTGTGAAACGTCATTTTGGGAACTTTTGCCAAGATGACAACTTCCTCAAAATTAGATGTTTCGCCAAGAAGAATCCCACCGGTTTGCGCCATTCCTTCCAGCATTAAAGATGCAGGCATTACTGCAAAGCCGGGGAAATGGTCGTGAAGATGCTCCTCAGCCATTGTGATATTCTTAATCGCTTTGGCGTGAGATCCCTTTTCAAATTCAATAAATCGATCAATCCAGAACCAGCGCATTTCTGCTCCCAATTACCATTCTCAAAGTGTTCCGAGACAAATCGGAATTCTATCCGGAACACATAATTTTCCAGATGATTGCCTGACTTTGAAAATCCGTTTTCAACCGAATGCTTATCCTAATTTGGATGCAACAAATTTCACTAGCATATCTACTGTGAACAGATTGGAAATATTTTCAACCTGGGGATCATCAGCAAGTTTGTCAACATTTGCATAAGGAAGTTGTTTTCGCAATTCCTCAATTCCCTCTGCAGTCACTTTTCCATCTTCAACCAATGAAGAATCTGCAGAAGTCAGATTCTCAGGGAAGAGTTCTCCGCGTGGAATTTTGATATCAAATGTTTTTTCAAGGCGAAAAACAATATCCAGGAAGTCGATTGATTCAGCACCAAGATCTCCCTGAAGTGTTGCTTCTGATGTAACTTCATCATCATCAACTCCCAAAGCGTCAATAAGTGTTTCCTGTACTTTTTCGAAAATTTCTTCGTTAGAAGGCATTAATAAACTCCTCGTTTTCAGCTTCAAATCTCACCAGCTAAAGCAGATTTGAATTCAATAAATATAACCATACCTGTTTCTTAATCAGATTTTCATTCGATTCTAATTATAAAAAAGGTAACCCACTTTATTTCAATTGAAGTTCAATCCTTATCAACGATAAGCATCCACTTCAAAAATTGATTCTTACTTTATTTATCAGGTTGAATGCGAACTGCATTCCGCCCACAATAATCCGACTCCTACATTCCACCGAGAGACAACCCGCCATCAACTGTTAAAACCTGTCCTGTGATATAGGATGATTCTTCACTTGCAAGGAATAGAACCGCATTGGAAATATCATCCGGTCTTCCGAGCCGTCTAACAGGGATTGCTTTTTTGATTTGAGCGCCCGCTGCGTTAACAACTGCTTCTGTCATATCGGTTTCAATAAACCCGGGAGCAACCGCATTCACGGTAACCCCTCTTCTGGCCAGTTCTGTTGCAAAGCATCGAGTAAAGCCTTCGACTCCCCCTTTACTGGCAGCATAATTTGCCTGTCCGGGATTGGAGTAACTTGCAGCAACGCTGGACATATTAATAACCCGACCATATCGGGCAGACATCATTGGACGAGTCACCGCGTGGCAGAAGTTATAGACACTGTTCAAGTTTGTTTCGATAACATCGGTCCACATGTCTTCTTCCATCAAGGCGAGCAAGCCATCACGGATAATTCCTGCATTGTTCACAAGAATGTCGATTTTTTCCCATTTTTCAAGGACTTTTTCAACGGCAGCATCAGCTTGTTTTTTATCTTTGACATCAGCTTGTATCGCCAATGCTTCGTGCTGATCCAGTTCAAGATCTGCAACCAGTTTATCTGCTGCTTCCTGATTGGAACGGTAAACGAATGCAACTTTCGCACCCTCTTTAGCCAAAGCCCATACAATTGCTTTACCTATCCCCCTGCTTCCACCTGTGACCAGGGCAACTCTTCCTGCCAGTTTCATTAAATCCATTTCCTATTTATATATTATGTTGTACTGATTTTATCAAAACAATATTTTTGTGATGTCTGTTTTTTCTTGAGCGAATCTGAAGAATAATTCTTACTTGTTAAGTTGATGGTGGTTTTATACTTCGGGGGGGTGTCCAAATCTGGTCAAACATATCTTTCATGGCTTTAATCCTAAGGTCGTCTGACTTGGCCATCTTTTCGTTATTTTCACTCAGGTTAAATCGTTCAATGGTCAGCTTCGCACTGACTGCAGAGTTTCCATCAACCGTTCCTGCTGCTTTAAAGGTCCATTCACGGTCTGACTTTTTATGTACCGTTGATGTTACAATCAAAGTTTTTCCGGGCGTCACGAAATTATTGAATCGCAAAGCACGAGCCTGTTTCAGCAAAATTGTACTGTATTCAAAATTTTCCGTATAACGCATTAACCATGCACTGGCCTGGACCATTGTTTCCAGCATAAGCACTCCCGGCATTACAGGGAATCCCGGAAAATGATCTGCCAGATATTCTTCTGCCATCGTCAGATTTTTTACTGCAGTGATCGATTTGTCAGCTTCTAGAGAAGTGATTCGATCAACGAGCGAAAATCGCATGAGTCTGTCCCGGAAACTGTCCTTGCACATCCTCCAGGATTTGACACATGCTTACAGGCATAAAAACAAACCTCGATGACGAATGATTCAAGACAAATTGTTATTTATAAATCTATTAAAAAAACAGGTTTAAACTGTCCTAATCTAAATTGGAAGCAATAAACACGGCATTTTGACTATTAAGTGGAAAACTAAGCTGGCTATTCAGGATCGGGGAATTGGTGAAAAAAATCCCGTTTCAGGCAGGGCAGAGCTAGCTCGCTCAAACAAATCATAAAATAAATCGTTAAAACATATCCAGCAAAGCAGTTACAGGCTATTACTTATGGTAAACAAATGATCCGTTTTCGTTGAATCATGAATCTCAATTGATTTCTGACCTTAAGATACCATTTAAGTGAGTGAGTATAATGGGGGCTTGAAATAGGTACAAGTCGAAGGTCAATAACGAACAGATAAATAGGTGATATAAGGGGAATGGGTCGACTTATAATTCATTTCTTGTTTCCAGCTTGTGGAATTACCCTGCTCCTTCGATATTTCAAAAAGTATGTACACTATTAACGAACATCGTTTTTCATGAATTCACGAATTGCAACTTTCGCATTTCAAATATCCAACCACAAGTAAATGGTATCGGCCAATTTTTTAATTCACTCCTTCTTTTGATTTTGCTCATGGAATTTTATTCATGAATCAAAACGGGTATGCTGAATGACCTGATCAAAATTACGGTCCATCTCTGAATCATTCTCTGGTTATTCTTCTGTGGAGTATTTTTTAAAATGAATTCTTTCCTGATACTTTCCTCCGTCTATGGGTTTCAGATTTCTCCTTTACTCATCCTGATCATTGGAATGGCCACGGTCATTGGAATGATTCTGTTTTTCAGGATCAATGCTTTTATTGCGTTGATCACCGCTGCAATCATTGTCAGCTTGCTTGCACCGGGAGAGTTTTCTGAAAAAATTACTCGGGTGACAGAAGCGTTTGGAGAGACTGCAGGGAAAATTGGAATTGTGATTGCGCTGGCTGCGATTATTGGCCAGTGCATGATTGAATCAGGTGCAGCAGACCGGATTGTTCAAAGTTTCCTGAAAATCCTGGGTGAAAAACGATCATCTTACGCAATGATGGGTTCCGGGTTTGTTCTTTCGATTCCGGTTTTTCTGGACACTGTCTTTTATCTACTGATTCCGCTGGCACGATCGCTTTACCATAAAACAAATAAAAATTATCTGCTTTACATTATGGCGATTTGCGCAGGAGGCGCTGTGACTCATACGCTGGTCCCTCCAACTCCGGGGCCATTATTCATGGCAGCCAATCTCGATATTAATGTGGGAAAAATGATTATTGTTGGATCCATTGTCGGGTTGCCGACAGCTTTTATTGGCCTGTTTTATTGCAAGTTAACCAATCGGTTCATGGATATACCTGTTCGATTTGTGGAAACAGAAACAAAATTAGATCCCATTCCTGAATCAGAACTTCCTCCCCTCTGGCTTGCACTTGCTCCGGTCGCTTTGCCTGTGGTCATGATTTCCTCAAACACAATTGTGAGCGCTATTGTTGACGCAGCTAAAGACAAAATTCCTTCAAAGTTGACTCCGTATGAAAATCTTGCCAATACCCTTTCCCCTATTACATCTATTATCGGGAATCCTAATTTCGCGCTGCTTGTTGCGATGTCCATAGCGATGTTCCTGCTTTATCGCCAAAGGAAAACATCCCGAAAAGAGATGAGTGAAATGGTGGAAAAAGCTCTCATGGGGGCGGGGGTCATTATCCTGATCACTGCCGGCGGAGGGGCATTCGGAGCGATGCTGAAACAGGCCAAAATTGACGATGCAATTGAAAACTTATTCGCCAGTGGTGGAGGGGATCACATGTTACTCTTCATCGGTTTTGGAATTGCTGTCCTTTTGAAAATTGCTCAAGGGTCTGGAACTGTTGCAATGATTATCGGTTCCAGCATGATGGCGACCTTGCTTAAAGATAATGTTTCGCTCAGTTACGATACCGTTTACCTGGCAACTGCTATTGGTGCAGGATCAATGGTTGGCTCCTGGATGAACGACAGCGGTTTCTGGATTTATGCAAAAATGGGAGGCCTGACTGAAGCAGAAGCTTTAAAAACATGGACACCACTTCTTACCGTACTTGGCTTTGCAAGCATGACCATCACGGTGATCCTTTCTTACACGTTGCCGTTTATCCGATTCCAGACAATGACGTTTAATATCTTTTAGGAAGAAAAATTTTTTCTCTGATCGTTGAGTCAGGAGTCAAAAAAAGGGATCGTGTTCATTCGAGCCCTTTTCTAAATGTAAAAACGAGGAGTTACCTTATTTCGTCAGGCGATAGATTCCTTTTCCATCAGGCTTGACCACCATGTAATAGATTTCGTTATCTTCGTCTGCTCCAAATGAGATAATGGGAAGTCCATCCCCTTCAATGGATCGATTTGAAATCACTTTTCGGTTTTCAATATCATATTTGAGAGTCCAGATTCGAGCAGTCACATAATCTGCGTAAATATAGGAGCCCGCAAGCGAAGGAAATTTTGACCCTCGATAAACAATACCGCCTGTGATTGACTTGCCGATATCATGATCGTATTCCCAGATAGGCTCAATCAACTTCTGGTTGACAGGTGCAGGTTTGTTCCCGAAAGGTTTTGTTCCTTCTTTGTGGTTCCAGCCGTAGTTTCCCCCTTTGGCACCAAGATTAATTTCTTCCCACAGCGCCTGACCAACTTCGCCGAACCACATCTGCCCCGTTTTTTTATCAAAACTAATTTGCCAGATATTTCGGATGCCGTTAGCCCAGATTTCTTCTCGAATGTTTTCACTGTTTCCAACATAGGGATTTGATTTGGGGATTGCGTAATTTTTTCCGGGATCTTTTCGGTTTACATCGATGCAGATGATTTTTCCGAGAAAGGTTTGCATGTTCTGACCGTTGCCATGCGGATCATTTCCACTTCCCCCATCACCCATGCCTATGTAAAGGTTCCCATCAGGACCAAAGGCAATTGTTCCACCATTATGATTCCAATACGGTTCGGGAATTTCCAGAAGTACTTCTTCATAATTTGCATCCGCTTTGTCAGGGTTATCTGCTGAAACGCGAAATCGGGAAACAATAGATGTATGTGGTTTCGTTGAAGATGAATAATAAGCAAAGAATTCGCCTTTATTTTTGTAATCGGGATGAAATGCCATCCCCAGAAAACCTTCTTCATTCTGTTTATCGCTGTAAGAAACTTTTTTGCTGAGGTCAGCAAATATTTTTGTTGATCCTGAATTCTGCCCTTTGGAAAAAACATGTATAACCCCTCGTTGTGTTGCAACAAATGTTCTACCTGACTTGTCGTTTGCATGTGTTAGAACTATGGGACGTAGCGGAATCGATTTTCCATCTTCTGAAACAGGTTCCCATCCAGCCCATTTCATATTCGGAAACGCAATTTCACTTTTGATTCCAGATGTTCCATCAATGGGATTCACATCCAGGCGTGATCCGGTGATTTCACGAATTTTAATGTTTCGATAAGCAACCACATCATTATGATCCTGCAAACAAATATGGCCTTTGGTTGGTTTACCAAAATTTTTCAGTTTTCCAAATTTACTTTTGGCGACTTTTTTATTCCAGTCATCACTTCCTTTTACATAAGTGCAATATTTAAAACCATTCATATAGTGTTCACACAATTCAGGAGTAATCACCATTCGTATCTGGTTCCATTCTCCCGCAGGTTTGGTTGTGTCGATTGTTGCGGGGTAGAGTTGATAAAGCCAACCCGCCTTTTGAGGGTCATAGCCTGCAACGTTATCCTGAATCTGGAATTCCGGTCCGGTGTGCCAGGGTCGATCCGCGTCTTCAGAAACGTGGTACATGATGCCACTGTTGCCTCGATCAGAAATTTTAAATTCCAACGTCAGCACAAAACTGTCATATAATCCTTTTGTGATAATATCCCCTGCATGTTTTTCAGATCGGGTCAAGGCACCATCAACCACTTTCCATCCATCGCTAATGGTTTCTTTTTTGAAATTACGCCAACCCTCTTTGGTTTGACCATCAAAAAGAAGTTTCCAGCCTGATCTCTTTTCACTTTCAGTCAGCGTATTAATTTCCGCAGAGTAAACTCGATTTCCCAAACCGAAAAATGAAGCAAAGACTAACAGTGTAAAACATGTTCGATTAAGCATGATGATGATTCCTGATCTGTCATATTGACTTTATTGTTTAATAATCTGATTAAAAACGTAATTGAGAATATTGGGTATTCGGATCTTTTATTAGTGTAGTAGATCAATGAACGCGATGTCCCGGCTTGGCACCTTCATCAGGATTCAAGATATAAATTTCTTTCCCACCTGCACCGGCTGCAAGAACCATTCCTTCACTCACGCCAAATCTCATTTTTCGTGGTTCCAGGTTGGCACAACAGACAACAAGTTTTCCCAGCAAGTCTTCCGGGTTGTAAACTCCTTTGATGCCAGCAAAAACATTGAAATTATTGTCACCACCCAAACTGAGTGTCAGTTGAAGAAGCTTGTTAGACTCTTCCACTTCTTTTGCTTCGACGACTCTCGCCACTCGCAAATCGATTTTCATAAATTCATCAAAATTGCAATTCTCTGCTTCCAGAGGTTCCTTTTCCAGCGGTTCAGAACTGTCGTTAAACTGTGGTGCTTCGGTTTCGTCGGGAACTTTACTTTCTTCAATCATATCTTCTACCTTTTGTGAATCGATTCGTTTCATCATATGTTTAAATTTATTAACTGTAATATTCAATAATGGTTTTTGAGATTCATCCCAATGTTCAACGGGTTGCCCCAGAAGTTCCCCGGTTTGTTCTGCCAATTCTGGAAGAACAGGACTTAAATAAATAACAAGCTGGCGGAACAAGTTTAATGAGACCGTACAAATCTGGTGAAGCTCATTCTTACGGTCCGGGTCTTTTTTCAAAGTCCAGGGGGCGTTGTCTTCAACATATTTATTCGCACGATCAGCGAGAAGCATAATCTCTCTCATGGCAGAATTGTAATCACAGTTTTCATAAGAGGCTGCAATTTGCTCTCCCTGTTTTGCTGCATGTTCAAAAAGCCCGCCATCATCAGGATATTCGGCCGTGAGTGATTCACCCTTCATGAACTTTGCAGTTCTGCTGGCCAGGTTAATCACTTTTCCAATCAAGTCAGAATTAATCTTGTTGACAAATTCATCCAGATTCAAATCAATGTCATCCAGCCTGGAACCTAGCTTGGAAGCGTAATAATATCGTAACCATGCAGGGTTAAGATGTTTTCGATACATGTCAGCATTGATGAATGTCCCTTTGGTTTTGGACATTTTTTCGCCACCCACTGTCAGGAAACCGTGGATATGAACTTTGGTTGGCAAATTGAATTCAGCTGTCTTAAGCATGGCTGGCCAGAAAAGCGTATGAAAATAAGTAATGTCTTTTCCAATAAAATGGTGGATTTCCGTTTCGGGATTTTTCCAGATTTCGTCAAAGTTTTCATTGTTTTTATCACACCACTGTTTAGTCGAAGCGATGTAACCAATTGGAGCATCAAACCAGACGTACCAGAAATTATTCGGAGAATCAGGAATTTCAAAACCGAAATAAGGACCCGGCCGGGAAATATCCCAGTCTCTTAATGGTTCCCCCAGAAAATGTCCTTTGAGATAATTGGCGACTTCTTTTTGAAGGTGGTTTCCGTCTTGTGTCCATTCATTTAAAAAGTCATGAAATTTTTCGAGTTGAACAAAAAGGTGCGCTGCTGTCCGGATTTCTGGTGTCGAGCCGGAAAGTGTGCTGACAGGATCAATTAAATCTGTCGGGCTATAGGTATGTCCGCATTTATCACAGTTATCTCCGTACTGGTTTTCTGATTTGCAATAGGGACAGGTTCCATGAACAAAACGGTCAGCCAGATAAGTCTCCGCTTCACAGTCATATAATTGTGTCACATCTTTTTCTATGACAATATCTGCTTCTTTCAGCTTCGTCCAGAACTGATGACAGAGTTCTTTATTTTCAGGACTGTTTGTACTTCCGTAATTATCAAACTGAATATCAAACCCGTTGAAGGATTCAATATGCTGCTGCCTGATTTTTTCAATCCATTCTTCTTCACTGATCCCCGCTTTTTTTGCGCTGATCATGATCGCTGTTCCATGCGTGTCATCAGCGCAAACGAACGTGCAATTGTGTCCCCTCAGTTTTTGAAAGCGGACCCAAATATCAGTCTGGATATATTCAACAAGATGGCCCATATGGATAGGACCATTGGCATAGGGCAAAGCTGCTGTAACGAGAATTCGACGTTGATTCATTCCGTGTAAATTCTTTCAAGCGTAATAATTAGCATTGTGGGATCTGCTGTCCGCAGTCCATTGATCGATTAAAACAGGTTTTATTCGGCCTGTATTACAAAATTTGCCGTTGATAATGACAGGGTAGTCGAATTAGAAACCATTCATTTGGATTGAAGACATCATTCTAGTGGTTCAGGTTCAACGGCTGCAATTGAATCGGGCTTTTATCCTGAAGATTGAAGTGAAAAACCGGAAAAAACATACGTTTCCAGAATTTATTAAATGATAAAGCAATTCGCCAAATCAAAAAAAGAGACCGGCAGGTTAATCCACCGATCTCTTTTCCTGAATCAAATACGACTTCAGTTATTATTCAATTCCCAGAAGTTCAATTTCGAAAACCAAAACAGAATCTGGTGCAATTTTTGGGGGAGATCCTCTTTTGCCATATGCAAGCTCAGAAGGGATCGTTAATTTCCATTTGTCTCCCACTTTCATTAGCTGTAAAGCTTCCGTCCAACCGGCGATAACTCGGCCGACTGGAAAAGTTGCAGGCATGTCGCGGGCAACAGAGCTGTCGAACACTGTTCCATCAATCAGGGTTCCGTGATAATGTGTTTTGACAGTGTCAGAAGATTTTGGTGTGGCTCCATCTCCTTTTTTGATGATTTCATATTGAAGGCCACTTTTTGTTACGATGACACCCTTCTTTTTTTTGTTTTCAGCAAGATATTTGTCGCCTGCTTTTCTGGATTGTTCGGCCTTCGTTTTTTGTGCTTTTGCCATATTTCGTTGAAATTCCTGCATAGCCAATTGCAAGGTTGCAGGAGAGACAAGAGGTTCTTTGCCTTCAAACACATCTGCAATTGCCCGACCGAGAATTTTTGGATCAACATTATCAAGATTCATGCCCTGGTTTTTCAGTACAGAGCCAATATTCAATCCAATGCCGTAGCTCACTTTTCCTTTTAATGTAGAGAGATCAATATTCTCTTTATTCTCTTTTTTGTCTTCTGCAGTTGCAAACGACATGAATGCGAACCCTGCAGCTAATGTTATTAAACATGTGGTTAAATGTTTCATAGTTTTCTTTCTTGCTGAATTAATAGATCGAGTTTTATTTACACGTAGCGGGATAGAGTCTTTAAGTTAAGTCTCCACACTATCCATCGATGCTACAGTTATGTGCAACCTGCACTAGTGCCTTGTCAAGGCTGAGCCCTGTTACGAAAAAGGGGGTGGGTGCATAAGAACTCTAACGCACTCCGTTGTCGTGCTTTATACACTTTACCAACCCCATTTTTAAATTTGACGAAACACTATAATGTTAGAATTATCACAATTTAATTCTTCTGATCGTTTAAAGTCTTATCATTGAGTATTTCTGCTTAATCGGTTCTGAAGCCCCTTTTGTATTGTTACGTTTTATAAACCTTTTTTATTAGAGGTTTTATCTCAAATATTTTCAAGATTCAGAAGAAATTTATTTAGTTGTATTCGCCTTCTGGTTTCTTAAAAAACGTGGAAGAGGGAAAACTACATTTTCTTCACGTATTTGAACCTCCTTAAGTTCCGCTTGATAATTCTTAATCAGGTAATCAATGCATTCCTGTACAACGACTTCAGGAGCACTTGCCCCTGCAGTGATCAGGACTATATTACAATTATCAAACCATTCCGGATCAAGTTCCGAAACTCCATCGACCAGGTAGGATCGTTTTCCCTGCTCGATCCCAATCTCCATAAGTCGTTTGCTGTTGGAACTGTTCTGGCTTCCTAGAACAATAACTACATCAGCCTCTGCTCCCAGTTTTGTGACTGCTTCCTGCCTGTTGGTGGTTGCGTAACAAATGTCTTCCTTGGGGGGAGATTTGATATCCGGATACCGTTCTTTCAAACGATCAATAATCAATGTGGCTTCCTGAACACTGAGCGTTGTTTGTGTCAGGTAAACCAGTTTGTCATCCCGGGTAAAGGGAAGTTGATCCACCGAATCTGCATCTTCAATCAGGGTGATACTGTCAGGTGCTTCTCCCATTGTTCCAATCACTTCATCATGACCTTCATGGCCAATCAGAATAATATTATATTCTTCCCGAGCATATTTAAGGGCTTCTAAATGAACTTTGGTGACCAAAGGGCAAGTTGCATCAATCGTTTGAAGGTTTAATTAACGTGCCCGGTTTTTGATTTCCGGAGATACACCATGCGCGCTGAAAAGGAGCAGGGATTCAGGAGGCACTTCATCAATATGCTCGACAAATGTCACGCCCATTTTAGAAAACCGGCTCACAACATAACTGTTATGAACAATTTCATGATAAACGTAGATGTCGGTCCCGAACCTTCGAATGGTTTCTTCGAGACACTCAATGGCCATATTGACCCCAGCACAAAATCCTCTGGGGTTGGCAAGGATAATTTGCATATATGTAAAGAACCTGTCTGGAGTACTTATGGATCAAAAATCGGTTTATTAAACGAGAATTCAATACCCTTCTAATCTCGGTATAAATATTTCTCGTGATATTCAATGACCCTGCATTGTACAACTGAGTGAAACTGATGAAGAGGGATAAAATTCTGATTCTTGCCAACGCGATTAAAATATTCGCTTCTGACGATGGTATTAAGTTTTATTCAGCTAAATCACGTATCAGGATGTGGTAACACATGTTCATGTAAAGGGCTGGAAAACGGATATCATATGGAGATAAATATATATGTAAATCCAAAAAAGCAACCGAATTCCATAAAAGCGGAGATAAAGGCAACGAATATGGGGATCTTTCAAAGAATTGCCTGATTTTTGTTGACACTGCCATCCAGATTATTCAAATTACACAGATAAGAATACTTACCTCAAAATCCTCTCTTGTTGACGGATGCGTAGGGATCGCATCAAGCAAGCCTGAAATATAACAATGGATTGTTTATTCCTTATTCATTCCTTTAAGACAGACCGGATTCGTGTCAAACATTAAGAAGATTCCTGTTATATCCTTCACAGGGGGGATAGGTTCGGGAAAAAGTTCGGTTGCTCAATGGTTAGTTAATAATCGACATTCCATTATTGTTGATGCTGACAAAATAGGTCATGAAGTCCTGACTTTTGAGGAAACGAAAAAAGAACTCAAAGATAAATTTGGCGATTCAATTTTTGACTCCGAAGGAGAAGTTGATCGTCTGGTTCTGGGTCGTATAGTTTTTGGTGATTCTAAAGACAACACTAAAGCACTGACTGATCTGGAACAAATAACACACCCAAGAATTCGCACACAAATCGTTGATCAGATACACAGGGCCAAAAAAACAGAACATTGCCAGTTGATTATTCTGGATGCTGCAATTTTATTGAAAGCAGGCTGGACTGATCTCTGCGACTTTGTAATTTTCGTTGAAGTTCCGGAAGAACTGCGTTTAAAACGCGTATTGGAAAGCCGGAGCTGGACGGAAGAAAACTTCCGAATGAGAGAAGCCAACCAGATTCCTGTCGATCAAAAAAAGAAGCTGGCCGATTTTTCCATAAGGAATGATAAATCACTCGAAGAAGCTGGTAAACAGGTTATTAATATTCTTGATAACCTTCCAGACTAACTATTAATGTTTAATTTTATTTAAAAATGTAAGAGTTTCCGCTGCTGGTTTTCAATACCTCCAGCATTCTAATAACCGAGGCAACCTCCCTTCAATTTATCGTCCTGATATCCGATCAAAGGATTCCCTTTCATGTCAAAAACAACCAAAGAAACAACACAAGACACTCCCATGAATGAAAAAGTAAAATCAAAAGATCATTCCGATGATCGTTATGATGAAATCAAACGTGGAGATATCCATATAGCAAAGCTGCAGAAATGCACAATAAAAGAGCTTCTCGAACTTGCCCGTAAAGAGAGATTAACTGATTACTCCGGGTTAAAAAAACAGGATCTCATT
>JAJRVU010000239.1 GCA_024277145.1 Planctomycetota bacterium | reverse complement strand
ACCAAAAGAAGAAGAAAAGCCCCCTGCTCCAGAGCTTAAATCATACGACGTTAAAAATCTGGATTCGAATGCAACGATCCAGACATTGGAAAAATTATTTGGGGAGATCAAAGCTGTTTATGATCCTAAAACGAACCAGTTGAGAGCCTTTACTGTTCCCAGTCAGCAGGCAGCGATCAAAAAAGTTCTTGAACAACTGCAGGCGGGTGAATCCGCAACCGAATACCATTTGTCAGTTTATGATATGACAAATGAAAACCCAGCAGTTCTCATGGAAAACATTCAGCTTGTGATTCCCGGTGTTCGATTACGTCATGATACCGTCAACAATACACTTGTTGCCTGGGCATCACCGGAAGAACATAAAAAAATTAAAGAAACGATAGAAAAATTAAGCCAGAACCAGTCCGGTGACAAGTCCAGTCAAGTTGAAATTTATTCCACTAGAGGTCTTGATGCCAACAGTACGCTTGCCACATTGCAGTCACTCTTTCCTCATGCAAAATTGACACTTGAAGGAAAATCTCAAGGATTGATTGTGATTGCACCAATCAGTGTTCACCAGGGAATCAAAGCGATCCTTGAACAGTTTAAAGCTGTCCAGACAAAAAAAGAATTACCTCAACTGAAATTCTATCCATACGATTCTGAAAAGCTCCCTGCAGGTGTGACAGCAATTCTTTCACAAGCTGTCGCAAAAGCGAGTGTTCGGATTGATTCGGAAACCAATCAACTTGTGGTTCTGGCAACCGCAAAAGAACATGCCAAAGTCGAACAGGTACTGAAGCAATACATTGAAGCAGCTACAAAAACAAAGAAGGTTAAACAGCTCGAAATCTATTCTGTCAATAAACAACAACAAACGCGACTCACTGCGATGCTTGCAACCATTCAAGCGGAACTTCCGGGGATGAGTATCACCACTGATACGCAATCAGGAGAAATTGCAGTCTGGGCAACGGCAGATCAACATTTGATTCTTGTCAGCATTCTGGAAAAACTGAAATCAGAAAAAGCAGAAGACCAACAGTTCCAGTTATCAACATATCCGCTGAAGAAATCGGATCCGGCATCTATTTTTTCCATGTTGAAGAGTCTTTACCCGACAACAAATATCATTCTGGATTCCACCACAAATCGGCTTCTTGTCTGGGAGACTGCCGAAGAACAGAAATCCATTGCTAATAGTATGGAAAAACTGGTTTCCGACAAAGCTCCGAATCAGCAATCCCGCCTGGAATCCTACACGATGTCAGGGATACCAGCTTCAGAGCTGATCACCATCCTTCAACCGCTGGTACCAACAGCAAGATTAACTGCTGACGCCAAAACAAATTCCCTGATTGCCTGGGGAACACCTGATGATCATGAAAAAATTCAAATTGCAGTCGCTCGAATGGAAAAGAATAATACACCACAAAACAGCCCGCAACTCGAAGTTTACTCCACCAAAGACATTGATCCCAACACGACATTAACCACTTTACAGTCCTTATTTCCACTTGTAAAAATCACCCTTGATGGATTGTCCCAAGACCTGATTGTCATTGCTCCTGCAGATGTTCAAAAGGGAATTAGTTCTATTCTTCAACAATTCAAAACTGCTCAAACAAAAAAGGAAATACCGGAACTGAAATTCTATCCTTATGATTCAACAAAGCTCCCTGCAGGTGTGACGGCGGTTCTGACACAAGCAGCTCCAAAATCTAATGTTCGCCTTGATGCGGAAACCAATCAACTTGTGGTTCTGGCAACCGCAAAAGAACATGCCAAAGTCGAACAGGTACTGAAGCAGTACATTGAAGCAGCCACAAAAACAAAAAAGACAAAGCAGCTTGAATTTTATTCCGTCAATAAGCAACAACAAACGCGACTCACTGCGATGCTTGCAACCATTCAAGCGGAACTTCCGGGGATGAGTATTACCACTGATACGCAATCAGGAGAAATTGCAGTCTGGGCAACTGAAGACCAACATCTGATTCTTGTCAGTATTCTGGAAAAACTGAAATCAAAAAAAGCAGAAGACCAACAGTTCCAGTTATCGACATACCCGTTGAGAAAATCGGATCCGACATCTGTACAAAACATGTTGAAGAGTCTTTATCCAACAACAAATATCATTCTAGATTCCAGTACAAATCGACTTCTTGTCTGGGCGACTGCCGAAGAACAAAAATCCATTGCAAATAGTATGGAAAAACTGGTTTCTGATAAAAGCCCTGATAAACAATCTCGTTTGGATTCCTACTCGGTTTCCGGAATGCCTGTTTCTGAGCTGATTACCATTCTTCAACCGCTGGTTCCAACAGCAAGATTAACTGCTGACACCAAATCAGATTCCATGATTGCCTGGGGAACACCTGATGATCATGAAAAAATTCAAATTGCAGTCGCTCGAATGGGCAAAAATAATACACCACAAAACAGCCCGCAACTCGAAGTTTACAAACTGACAAAAATTGATCCTTCAGCAACGCTGACATTGCTTCAAGGACTTTTTCCCAATGCAAAACTAACTGTTGATCCGCAATCGAAAAGTTTAATTTCCATTGCAAAACCAGCAGATCAAGCTGCAATTAAAAACACCCTGAATGAATTACAGCCTTCCAAATCGAGCCCAAATGCTGAGAAACTTCAGTTCCATTCTCTGACAATGAAACCTTCGGGCAATTTGATGACAATCCTGCAAGCTCTTGTACCTCAAGCCAAAATCACTTTGGAAGCAGAATCCAAACGAGTAATGGCGGTGGCAACTGACGAAGATCATCAAACGATCAAGGAAACTATCAAGAAGATCGAAAGTTCAACAATAAAAACCAAGAATCGCTTGGAAATTTACACAGTAACACCTGCCCAACGTAAACGGTTTATGGCAGTTTATGCTTCCATCCAGTCAGAAATCCCGGGAATTCAAGTTGTAACCGATGCGGAACCGGGTGAATTATCCATATGGGCGAAGCCTGAGCAGCATGAAATGCTTAAGGAAATTATTTCCAAGCTGAACAAGAAAGTTTCCAAAGGAAAAAGATATGTCCTGGTGGCTTATTCTTTAAAGGATGCAGATCCACAAAGTGCTCTTAAAGTCATGACCAACCTGTTCCCGGAAACCAAAATTGTTCTGGATCCGGAAACAGTTCGACTTTTAATTTGGACATCCCCGGATCAACACGAAATGATTCAGCAGGCAATGGAACAGATTGCAACCGGCCAAAATTCTGATTCCGTTAAAAGTTATCAGACCTATCCAGTCAAAAAAGCTGACATGTCGATTCTTTCTGCCATCGTGCAGGAAATGTTTCCGAGAGTTACTTTGAAATCGGACACAACCGCCAGAACATTGATTATTCGGGCAAAAAAATCGGAACATAAAAAAATTGACAAACTAATCAAACAACTTGATAAAGCAACCTCGAATGCAAATGAGGTCAGACTTTACCCAACCGGAAATGCAAATAGCAGTAGTATATACAATGTTATCTACAGGTTAGTTCCGCGTTCTTCTGTTAATCTTGATTATGTTTCAGGAAACCTGATTGTTTATGGATCCCAAGAGGATCAGGAAATTGTCACCAGTGCGATGAAGAAAATTGTGGGTGAAGATTTCAAAAACACTCCTCGAACGATGAAAGTTTACAAACTGGAAACAATGATTACCAACTCTGCACGACAGATCATTGTAAATGCAATTCCGAATGTCAAAATTTCACAAGGTTCCGATGACAAAACAATGATCGTCTGGGCTCGAGATCATGAGCATAAAATCATAGACGATATCATTGCGAAAATTGATATTGATGATCGTCCCGAAGACAAAAGAACATTGGCAATCATCCCTTTAAATGGAATTGATTACTCCACAATGATGACTTTTCTTGAAGCAGATCTCAAAAAAGAGGCTCAATTCATTGAAGATACCATTGAAGATTCAGTGATTGTTCGAGGGAAAGAAAAACAGCTTGCCAAAATCAGAAAGGCTCTCAAAGATTTCATCGAAAAACTTCCCAAAAAAGACAAGCCTGTTCTCAAAATATATAAAACCAAATCAATTGCCCCTTCCCTTGCGATCAGCCTCGTTCGTTCTTATGTTCCGCGTGCCTCTTTCACTTTTGATTCGAAAGAAAACCGAATTCTGGTTCAGGCAATTCCTAAAGATCACAAAACCATCGTAGAAACACTCGAATTAATAGACACAAAAGGGGGAAAGGAAAATGCTCCCTTCCTGAAAGCTCACCGGGTTAGCACAAATAATCTGGCGACGATCAATCAATTAATCACAAATGCATTCGTGAACGAGCACGGATACCGAATCACACAGGATTCCATAAACAGCAGAATGGTTATTTTTGCAACTGAAGAGCAACATCAAAAGATCTCAGAAATCATTGAAAATTTTGATGGTAAAGAATCGGGATCAACGACAGTTCTATACAAGCTCAAACATACGACTCCTTCAATAATAAGCTATATTTCCCGATATTTTATTCCTCAAGCAAAGCTGAACTGGGGAGGATCGAATAACATCCTCTACTCTTATGCAAACGAAGAAGATCAGGCAAGAATGAAAGAACTTGTTGCCAAGATGGATGTACCAGCAGACGAAACAAACACAACCATCAAATCTTATGCAATAAATCCGAAAATATTTTCTTCTGTCAGTGGAATGGTTAACAATATCATGCGTACGGAAAAGAACTACCAGATCACATCTGATTCCACTCATAATCGGTTGGTAGTACTTGCCAGTGAAGAACAACACAAGAAAATCGCATCTGCCATCGAAGAAATGGAAGACGACATTCCTGAATATACAACGGAAATCTTCAAACTGAAGCATGTTACTCCGAAGACCGTCTATGACATTGCACGATATTTGTTCCCGTACTCTAAATTCACCTGGACAAGTGGTATAGATATTTTTTACAGCTATGCAAATAAAGAGGATCAGGAAAAAATAAAAAAACTTGTTGCCAAGATGGATGTACCGGACGATGAAAACAATTCAACTTTGAAAACTTATGAGATCAGCCGTGAAAATTTCTCGACAACAAATACTATCATCAACAGAATTATGGCAAAAGAAAAAAACCACCTGATTACATCAGACACAATCAATAACCGACTGATCATTCTTGCTAGTGAAGAACAACACGAAAAAATTGCGAAAGTATTGAAAAAGTTAAAAACAGAAAATGGAAAATCGCGTGCAGTAATTTATTCCCTTAAACATATTAGTAACAGAACCATCAGTAACTTGATCCGTTCAATAACACCTTATGCAAATGTTTCATTAGATAATTTCAATAACAAGTTGATTATTTATGCTAATGACAAAGACCACAAAAAAATCGAATCAATTATTGCATCAATGGATGTTGAATCCGATGAGAACCATCCTCGAATTAAAACTTACACGGTTAATTATTCCAATATCAGTACTGCCTACAGCGTGATTTCACGATTAATGAACGGTAAACAGAATGTCCAGATTAATCAGGACAGCGCCAACAATCGGCTGGTTGTTTTTGCAACGGATGAAGATCACAAAAAGATTGAATCTGCCTTAAAGGAAATTGATAAAGATGTAACAGAATCATTCACGGAAGTTTATCAATTGAAGCATACACTGCCCACTACGATTAATAGCGTTGTGATGAATCTTGTGCCGGGAGTTAAAATTTCTGTTGATAACGAAAACAAAAACCTCATTGTACAAGGTTCTGAAGAAGATCATGAGAAGGTTAGAAAACTGATTGAAAAAGTGGATATTACTGGAACAGAACAGGGAAAACCTTATCTGGTTGCTTACCCAATCAACAAAGCTGATCCAAGAAATCTTCAAAATATATTTAGGAACACGTTAAGGAATGGCAAAGATGTCGCATTTTCTGTAGATGATAAAGCAGGCACTCTTGTAGTGTTTGCCAGAAAACAGCAACATGAAGAAATCAGCAAGCTTCTCAAGCAATTTGACGAAGTGACTCCCGGCTTGAGTTCAGAAGTTTATCGGTTTAAATATGCAGATCCTCAATCTGCACTTTACCCATTGATGACTTTAACTCCCCGAGCAAGGATTGCAGTTGATACAAAAACCCGGAGCCTTATCGTGACTGCTTCGGAAAGAGATCATAAACTGATTAAAGAAGCAATTGCAAAACTGGATAACAAAGACGCGAGTGATCCTGATGGCGTTTTCAAAATATATCCCATCAAGAATGCGGAACCCTACAACACGTTAAGCATGCTTCAATCTCTCTTTGCAAGGCACCCCGAAGTTCGCATTACGCTGGATTCAAAAAACAACTCCATTGCAGCAGTTGCATTGCCTGATCAGCATGAAAAAATTGCTGCCTATCTTGAAGAGATTGACAACAATGCAAAAGGTCAACTTTCAAAAGTTTATAAACTTCGTTATGCCAATGCAGCAAGTGCCTATACAGTTTTAAGAAATCTGGTTCCTACCGCTGCTTCCGTAACAGATGCGGTCAGTAACAGCTTGATTGTCAGTGCAACCGAAGCGGATCATAAAAAAATCCAGAAGATGATTGACGAAATGGAGAAAAGCAGTTCCGAAGCTGACGAAAAAGAACTGAAATACTACACATTAATCAAAGCAGATTTGAGCACGGTCTATCAAGCTTTGCACCAGACTTACTACAATAACTCAAAAATTCGAATTACAATGGATCAACGAAATAATGCGATTGTTGTGAATGCCCTTCCGGATTATCACGAAAAAATTGCAAAACAGATCAAGAAAATTGAAGAAGAATCCAAAGGGGTTACTTCAACAGTTTATCGGTTAAAAAAAGCTGATCCTCGTTCAATTTCTTCGATAATCAGCAGGCTTGCTCCACAAGCGACCGTTGCACCTGACGTCAGCACGCGTAGCTTGGTTGTAACTGCATCTGAAGCAGACCATCTCAGAATTAAGGAAATTTTAGAACAAATTGATACCGACAGCGAAAACGACATGGTCCTGCAAGCGTATGAAATCAAAAATTCTGAAGCAAGCAATATTGTTACCATGCTGAGGAACCTGTTTACAAATAATCGAGAAGTTCGAATCTCTTATGATACCAAAAACAATACCGTAATTGCATTAGCTTCTGTTGATCAACATAAACAGATTCACGAATTTCTGACCAAAGTTGAAAGCAAAGCAAAAAAACTTTCCACGGTCGTTTATCGTTTCCAACAAGCAGACCCCTACATTGCTTATTCTGTTCTTTACCGATTGCTTCCCAAAGTCACTTTTTCTTATGACCAGCAAAGTAAAACATTACTTGCAACAGGTACTGAAGAAGAGCACGCAACAATCGCCAAAACAGTGAAAGAATTTGATGCGGGAGAGTCTTCAGAATATGCTCCTAAATTGGCCATTTATCCGATCCGGAAGGCAGATTCTTCAAGCTTGCAATCGATGATTCGCTCACTTTTTTCCAGAAATAATAATGTCACAATCAGCTATGATCAAAAAAATGATTCTCTTGTTGTGATGGCCCCTGATTTCCAGCAAAAAAAGATTCGCAAAATTATTGATGAAGTTGAAAAAGAAGCCACTGGCAGACCCGCTTCTGAACTGGTTAGTTATCCTCTTGATAACATTAAAGCTCGATCCGTCATGACCATGCTCAGGCAGTTATTCCAGTCTCAAATCCCGAAAGTAGAACTGTCCGTTGCACCGGACAGCAATGTTCTATTAGCGATTGCCCGCAAAGAACAGCATGACTTGATCCGCTCCACAATAGAAAAACTTCGTATATCAAAACCGGAACTGGAAGTGTTTCAGTTAATGAATGTTGATCCTGTCACTGCAGACTCTGCAATTAGTCAATTGTTTGACACCTACGGGAGTGATTCAGGTGGTTTATCTGTGGACTACGATTATGAATCCGAACAATTATTTGTTCGCGGAAGCAAAGAACAGATTGAAGAAATTCGCAAACTCCTTATTAAAATGGGAGAAACTCAACTTCGTTTTAGCAAAAGTGATCAAACAAGCCGAATCCGGGTCATTCCGTTTTCAGGGAATTCGGATGAAGTATTGGAACAGATTCAAAAAGTCTGGCCACGTCTTCGTAAAAACCAGATTCGTATTGTCACTCCTTCAGCTGTTGCACCTTTTTTAAGAAAATCTAAAAAGAAATCGAACAAGAACAATCCATCCGATAAAAAAGTTCCTGTCAAAAAAGAGGAAAACACAAAACTTGAACGTGTAAGGGATCAATTTATAGAAACGGAATTTGTATTCTTTGAAGAAGTGGATCAGGTGACTGAAGAAAAAAAGGAAATCCCTGAAAAGAAACCGGCAAAAAAGAAAACGACTGAGAAACAGCCGATTATCGAATCCAAAAAGACAACAAAAAATGAACCTTCTCCTGTCCTGATATCTCCCGGTGTTGATTCGATCACAATTGCTTCAGATGACATTGAAGCCTTAAATCAACTGGAATCACTCCTGAGAAACCTGGCTCCCCATCAAAGCAGAAGAAGAAGCGATTTTATCATTTTTCAGTTGAAGAACTCTTTGGCTGCAACTGTTGCAAAAAACCTGGAAGGTCTTTTCAAGAAAGGAAATAATAATCGTCGGAGTTCCAGTTCGAAAAGAGTCCGTATTGTTCCCGACGAACGATTGAATGCCATTATTGTTTATGGAAGCAGGAAAGATCTTGAAAGTATTGAAGACCTTATTCAATTTCTGGACACAGAAGATGCAGTGGAAACATTTGCAAGCCAGAAGCCTTATCTCATTCAAGTGAAAAACACCCAGGCAAGTCGAATCGAAATTTTACTTCATGAAGTTTATCGGAGCCAGTTATTACAACGACCAAATCGAAATCGAATCCAGTTCGTGATTCCAACAGGTGTTTCACCTGAAGTTGCCTCTGCATTAGTACAAGCAAACACAGCCCGTTCTGCGCCACTACTTTCAATCAGTGTGGATGACCTGACGAATTCACTTATCATTTCCAGCCCCAAAGCTTTGTATGAAGAAATCAAGGAATTGGTCACGGAACTAGATGAAAAAGCAGGCAACAACACAACCCGGGGAATGGCTGTTGTTCCATTGAAAAAAGTCAATTCAAAAGAGATGAGACGGGTTCTGAATCGGTTGATTAATTCACAAAACCGAACACGTTCACGAAGAAGAAATCGTTAAAGCGATAAGTTGACCTGATTCAATAATTGAGTTTGAGCAATTTATGTAAATTCATCGTAATCGAACAGATCACTTTCGGTAACAATTGCATAACCGCGTTCTTTTAATGTCTTGAGCGCCTGGTCAACATCTTCAATATAAAGAGCAATTGCTCCCCTTCCCTTCTTTCGATACAGTAGCGGATATGTGTAGTGGATATTCAGTTCCGCCTGCATTAAGGCCATACAGATTCTTAAATAAGGCTGAGGATCATCGGGAAGTAGAACGCCAACCAAATCGGTTTCAAAATAATTAAACTCGGAAAGATCAAAGATTTCTTTAGCTCGTTCATAATTATTCAAAACAAGCCTGGCGATGGCGCAATCCCCTGAATCAATTACGCTTAATGCCATTACGCGAACGTTTTCGCTTTCGAGTCGGCGTAGTAATTCATGCAGTCTTCCCACTCGATTTTCGAGAAAAATATTAAACTGACGAATACAAGGCCAGCCTTCTCCGCGCATCGTATCAGAGGGATACATTGATTCACTGCCGAAATCCATGGGCATGGATTAATCCTCACTTTAAAGTTAACGAATAAAATCTTATTGAAATTGGTATCTTATAAAGAAACTGTTAATATCCTGCAGAAGAATCTCCCAACAATCGAATCTGGGATATGCGACCTGTAAGATTGCACTTAATTTATCAAATCAACTCAAAGTTAAATATAGTATTTTGGATAAGAATGGAAATGGAACCAAAAAACAGGGAAATTCGCTGTTGTTTCTTTGATATGGGAAATGTCCTAGTCTATTTTTCCCACAAATTAATGTATGAGCAAATCGGAAAGTTGTGCAATCGTACAGGGGATGAAGTTTCTGAATTAATGAACAAGTCCAAATTATTGATAAAAATGGAAGTCGGTAAACTCACGGAAGAGGAATTTCATCTTGAACTTCAAAATCTGGTTTCCGGGGAAATCTCGTATGATAAATTAAAATTTGCGTCAAATGATATTTTCGAACTGAATCATGATATTGTTCCTCTTCTTAAAGAACTGAAACGAATGAACTTTCGTTTAATTGTTTTGTCCAACACTGGAAAAAGTCATTTTGAATTCATCCGGGAGAAATTTGAAATCCTTGATTTTTTTGATGATTACACTCTCTCTTATCAAGTAGGGGCAATGAAACCAATGGCCACTATTTATCAGGATGCGGTCATGAAATCGGGATGTCAGCCGGAAGAATGTTTTTATACGGATGACATTTCAGAATATATTGATTCAGCCAGAGATTTGGGAATACAGGCAGTTCAATTTCAAAATACTGATCAAATTCGCAAAGCGATGAGAAAACGGGGAATTCCATTGCCAGAATAAACGGAATTGGAAAATCAGCAATTCTGTTAGCTAGAAATACTGAACCTACCCCCGGATGGTTACCAGAAATTTATCCACTGCAACAGACAACGTTTCCGATTGCCTGGAAAGTTCATCAGCAGCGGTCACCATTTCATCGACAGAGTTTTTAGTGTCTCCTGCAATGGTTGAAACTTCTTCAACTTTATCCGTAACCGTTTGCGTTTTGTCTGCAGCTTCTGCGACATTTTTACTGATTTCCAAAGTAGAGCTACTCTGTTCTTCAACTGACTGTGAGATCGCAGCGCTGATTGTCCCCATCTGCCCCAGTGTTGTATTAAATTTTTCTATTGCAGAATTTGCGTCTTTTGTTCCAGACTGAATATTTCTAATTTCCTGGCTGACTCGATTTGTAGCCGATTCTGTTTGCTGGGCCAGTTCTTTGACTTCAGAAGCGACAACAGCAAATCCTTTTCCCGCATCCCCTGCCCTTGCGGCTTCAATGGCTGCGTTCAATGCCAGCAAATTTGTCTGGCGGGCAATATCTGAGATCATCCGAACCACCTCATCAATATTACCGGAAGACTTTTTAAGTTCTGTAATCTTCTGGTTTGCAGTTTCTGCTTCTGATTGTGCCTTTTTAAGAACATCGGTCGATTCAATAACTTTGCGGTTAATATCAGAAACTGCCTCACTTAAATGACTAGTTGAATTCGAGACATTTTCGACATTGGCTACTGTCTGCTGAGACAATTCCTGAGCAGCAGTCGATTCTGTTACAGTATGTTCTGCAGATTGTGAAAGCGTTTTGGCTGTTGCATACATCTCGGTTGCAGCAGAAGCAACAACAGTTGTGATTTCTTTAACCGTACCGTGAAAATCGTCAGCAATTTGAATTCGCTCTTCTTTAGCAGCAATTAACGCATTTGCCTGATTCTGCATTTCATCCGTAGCAGAATTAATCATTTCAGAAGCATTTTTGAAAGTTCCAGCCATCCCCCGCAGGAGTACACGCCTGAAAAATTTCCCCTGGGCTGCATGATCCAAAGCAGCTTTTGATTCCCGAACAAAGGCATCTGTATAATCCAGCATGGAATTGATTGAATGAAGCATTGTTCCCAAATCACCATCTACTTCAATATGTAAAACTCTTGCTTCCAAATCTCCTCTTGCAGCAGATTGACAAACTGCAGATGCTTTTTGTGTCCACTTACGGTACTGCTCCAGTTCTTCTCTTTCAGAATTACTCAACTCAGAGCTTCCGGAAGGAGCGATGACAGATTCCAATGTGTTTAAATCTTTCTCAGTGACCAATGCATTTTCTTCTGGCATTATTATATTCCGTAATAATCAATAATCGCTTAATCATAAATAAAAAAATGGTGCCGTTGTTTTTTATTCTTTATAAAGTAAATACAAATTCATCATATTGAATTCCAAGTTCTCCCAGATGTGATAGAAGAAGAGTGGTTGCTGCATCCATTCCTTCTCTCCAGTCAGTGCAGGATTTTTCTTTTTCCAGGAGTAAATCATAAATTGGAATCACTTTCTGGACGGCTGATCTTTCGGGAACTCTTCGGCTGGAATGGTATCCGATGATTTCACCAATGTTGTTAAACGTTGGTGTGACATGTGCAAAAACCCAATAGTGATCGCCATTTTTGCAGAGGTTAATGACGTAGGCAAATATTTCGTTTCCTGACTGAAGGGTGTCCCATAAAAGCTTGAAAACACATTTTGGCATATCGGGATGCCTGATGATGTTATGAGGTTGCCCCAGTACTTCGCCTTCTGTATACCCGGCGACTTGAAGAAAAACCTGATTCGCATAGGTAATCACACCTTTCAAATCCGTTTTGCTGACAATAATGTCATCTTCTGCAAATGATTGTTCTACACCTGTTGGTGTAATAGTTGGCACACCCATCGAATTTCCTGTCACTGAGAATTGAAGAATTTGAGCAGGCTATCGTAAGGAAATTTCATCACCGCGCAGCCATCCCCTTTTTTCTTAACAGACCTTTATATTAATAATTCGATCTGAATCCTCTTGATCATTAAGGTTTTCCTTATAATTGGATGTCCGGGGTCTTTATTCAGTCATTTACTGCAGATTAACGGCAGTCTAGGAAAGATAGGATGTATATAAAATTTTACTTGGGCGATATTTTCCGTATAATTCAGGTAGAGAGGTAAAGTCCCATTAACAGACGACAAGGAGCAGGAAAATGGAAAATTCAACAGAAATCATCGCTCACGGGAAAGTTCTGGAAGTTTATGTTACTGGAAAATTACAGAAGGAATTTTATGAGGAGTTTGTTCCACTTGTTGAGAAGCAGATTGCGGAATTTAAAAAAATACGTGTCCTGTTTCAAATGCATGACTTTCATGGATGGACTGCAGGAGCTTTTTGGGAAGACTTGAAATTCGATTTAAAACACTTCAATGATATTGAACGGTTAGCCATCGTAGGTGAATCAAAATGGGAAAAAGGAATGGCTACTTTTTGCAAACCTTTTACCACTGCAAAAGTTCAATATTTTGATGTGGTAGACGTTGATCAGGCGCGATTGTGGATCAATGAATCTTGAGTCAAGATTTACGTTATTTTTTGTGTAAGTCTTTGGCGCGACCAATGGTCTGCAAAGCAGACTCTACGAGTTGAGGGTTTAATCAATCTGGATTAAACCTTCAGCGGAGAGATAATGTCTTTCCACCTTGAGTCGGTCCATCCAATCCCTCACAATTAAAGTTTGCCAGGTACCGGAATTAATTCCTTTCCCGATATCATTATTCCAAAGCCAGGCAGGAGTGGGCCATAAGCAGAATCGGGGTTTGACAGCTTTGTAAAAATCTTCGTCAACCCCATTCTGTCCATGATGCGCCATCTGGATGTAGTCTGATTCAAGCTGGTTTCCAAGTTCCGATTTAAGAAGTTTCTGCCCTCCCTGAACTCCCATGTCTCCTGTAAAAAGAACAGATTTGTGGTTATCTGAAATTCGGAAGATGATGCTGGAATTATTAATTGCATTCGATTTGATTTCCGGATTTTTCACGCCGAGGATATGAATTTTCAAACCATCAATTTCCATAACTTGGTTTTGAGAAAGCTCAGTGAGTTCCAGCCTGTATTTCTTCAAAGCCTGATATATTTTTTTCGTCGTCTCCGCGTGTTGTGGTTCATTTTTTTTGACCCAGGCTTCATCATTCAAAGAACCGTAGACATGATCTATCTGCAAGTATCCGGGATTGTTGAGAATTTTTATCAATGCATCGACATGGTCCGAATGAGCATGAGAAATAAACCAGGCATGGACATGATTTCCCAAAGGAGCAAGGAATCCTTGAAGGTATTCTGCGTCTCCATGATTTCCTCCATCGACAACAATGATTTTCCCGTTGATGGTTCGAATGACATAAGCCATGTTCTGGGTGGGAGTTCTTGGTGGCAGCTGCCAGAGTGTAAACGTTTTTCGTTTTGAAACTTCAGGCTCAGAAGCGATAGCGGAAGAGAATGTTCCCACTGAGAAAAAAGTGATCAGGCAGATCATCAATAATCGTTTTAAAATATTCATTGGATACCTTAATATAGAAAATTCCAAGTCCGAATATTATAAATTCAGAAGACCTGTCATGCCATGAAATAGAGGTGTCAGGCGTATACTATTTTCTCATGTGTTTAGGAAAAAAGCGTAGGCAGAAAAAAAGCCCTTCATCTGAAAAGACAAAGAGCTTTTAATCAAGTGGCGGGGACAGGATTCGAACCTGCGACCTCGAGGTTATGAGCCTCGCGAGCTACCGGGCTGCTCCACCCCGCGTCCTATGTGCATCAAAAGAAGTGATACACTTTTTGCACTTCATACTGAATTCACAATATGATGGTGCTTGAGCCTGAATTATATCGGCATCAACAACTTATGGAAACAGCCTGAGTTTTAAAATCTCTCTTTTTTTCCTAAAAGTCAGCATTTTTAGGCGTTCTGGTGAACGGAATGCAGTCGCGAATATTGGTCATCCCCGTGACAAGTTGCACAAGCCTTTCGAGCCCCAGACCAAACCCGGAATGAGGAACAGAGCCATATCGCCTCAAATCAACATACCACCAGTATTCTTCCGGGTCGAGATCACACTCTTTCATCCTGTCCAGAAGGACATCCAGCCTTTCTTCCCTTTGACTCCCGCCAATAATTTCGCCGATTCGAGGAACAAGAACATCCATTGCCCGGACCGTTTTCCCGTCATCATTGCAACGCATATAGAATGGCTTAATTGTTCTGGGGTAGTCGTAAAGAATGACCGGCTGCTTAAAATGAGTTTCCGTTAGATATCGTTCGTGTTCGGACTGCAGATCGGTCCCCCATTCGATGGGATATTCAAATTTCTGGTCGCAATCCTTAAGCAGTTGAATCGCTTCGGTATAGGAAACTCTTTTAAATTCATTTTCCATGATATTTTGAAGCGTTTCGAGAAGTGTTTTGTCGATCCGCAAGTTAAAGAATTCCATATCCTCCTTGCAGTCTTCAAGCACTTTTCCGATGACTGACTTGATGAAGGATTCAGCCAATTCCATGTTATCTTCAAGTTCATAGAAAGGCATTTCCGGCTCGACCATCCAGAATTCCGACAGGTGACGGGTTGTGTTGGATTTTTCTGCCCGGAAAGTTGGTCCGAAGGTGTAACATTTTCCGACTGATGTGGCAAATATTTCCGCCTCAAGCTGACCACTGACTGTGAGAGATGCCCTTTTCCCGAAGAAATCCTGTTCGTAATCGACCTCTGTTTTTCTTTCTGCCAGCCTGTTCAGATTGAGTGTTGTCACCTGAAACATTTCGCCTGCCCCTTCACAATCGCTTGTTGTGATGATGGGGGTTTGAACAGAAATAAATCCCTGTTCCTGAAAAAACTGGTGAATTGCAAAACAGATGGTATTCCGAACCCGGGCGATTGCTCCGAACGTATTTGTTCTTGGCCTTAGGTGGGCGATTTCTCGCAGGAATTCAAAACTGTGTCTCTTCTTCTGCAAAGCATAAGTTTTTGCATCTGCAGTCCCTAAAAGCTGAATCGAATTCCCCTGAACTTCAACCCGTTGCCCCTTTCCGGGAGATTCCTTGAGTTCACCTTTAATGGTTACGCTGGCTCCGGTTGTGACATCCTTAATGTGCTCGGAATATCCTTCAGCATCATTATCAATAACAACCTGAATATTGGACATGCAGCTTCCATCGTTGAGTTCGATGAAAGAGAAAGCATTTTTGGAATCACGACGAGTTCGAACCCATCCACTGATAAGGACTTCCTCTCCCGGTTTTCCGTCTTTCAAAATATTGGCAATTCGGATTCTGGTCATCGGTTGCAATTATCCTTCAATGCAAAAAGGCCTCTGTGTCCTGTTCCCTCTGGGGCTTATTCCCTCAAAAGATGATCATAGTGAAGCAAGCCTGAGATATCTATAGAACTTCACGGATGTTATGGTCGAAAAGCAGGCAGGTAAAATAAAGACCATTTTATCAGAATTCAGGTTCACTCTGGTTAAATGCTCCTCGATTCCGATTCATCAAAAAATCGATTGCCCTGTTTACTTGATTAGCAAATCGTGAGCGGTATACTTTTGAGAGACTCAATAGAGAGACCCTGATTATGGGTTTTTGGATAATTATTTAATTTAAGATTGGAATGGAAAAGAAATGACTGCAAAAGTTGGTTTACCTGCCCCCGGGTTTGAAGTACAGGCTTATAACCGAGACAAAGACAACACAGATGATCAGTTTTCAACCGTGAAACTGGAAGACTACAGCGGCAAATGGGTTTGCCTCTTCTTTTACCCACTCGATTTCACATTTGTCTGCCCGACAGAAATCGTTGCTTTCAATGATGCCCTTGATGCATTCAAAGAAAGAAGCTGCGAACTTCTGACAGCATCAACAGATAGCGTTTATTCCCATAAGGGATGGTGCGATTCTCATCCTGAACTGGCAAAACTGAAATTCCCAATGCTTTCTGATAACAGCCACAGCCTTTCAGAAGCTTATGGCGTTCTGGATGCAGAAAAAGGTCTGGCTTATCGCGGAATTTACCTGATTGATCCAACCGGAACCCTGAGATACCTGGCTGTTCACGATCTTCCCGTCGGAAGAAATGTGGAAGAAATTTTGCGAGTCCTTGATGCATTACAGCCAGGTCAACTTGTTCCCTGTAACTGGAAAAAAGGTGAAGAGACCCTTTAATTTTCAAAGTGTCGAGCTGATTAAAACGAGATACCAAAATAAAAGAGAGCGGGCTGTTTTGCAGTCTGCTCTTTTTTTGTGAAGTTGTATTGCTATCTGGCTAAAAAGAAAACAAGAATATTTTTGCATTTCTTTGAACCACAGATAGACACAAATTGACGCAGATTAATAAAAAGAAAAAAGACTCACGCTGAGTTCGCAGTGACGCGGAGACCGTGAGAAATAATTGTCACGTTCTAAATAAATGAAAACCAGGTGTGTCTGATAGAAAAATATTCGTGTTTATCTGAGTCCATCTGTGGTTCCTTACTTCGCTGATTTAAATGACCGCTTTGGGATTAACAGAAAGCGATATATTAAAATAAAGTTCGCATTAGATGATACAAATAAAAAAACGGCCCTTAATTAAAAGGGTCGTTTTCTTTGTTTTAGTACGAATAGTTGAAATCAAATTCAGTCAGCGAATGCAGAATCGAATGAGACATCCGAAGGTGAAAAATCGACATTTTTCACAAACTGACAAGCTTCTGCTGCTCCTGCTTCGCGGTCCATTCCCATATCTTCCCACTCAACAGAAAGTGGACCTTGGTATTTGATATCGTTTAAAGCACGAATAATTTCTTCAAAGCGTACGCCGCCACGTCCCACGCTTCGGAAATCCCAACCACGTCGAGCATCCCCAAAGGGAAGATGACTTGCCAGGATGCCTGTTCGTCCATTTAAAGTGACCGAAGCATCTTTCATATGAACATGATAAATCCGATCAGGGAATTCACGGATGAATTCAACCGGATCCATTCCCTGCCAGATAAGATGGCTGGGATCAAAGTTGAATCCGAATTCTTCCCGATGATCCAGTGCTTCCAAAGCTCGTTTTGCAGAATAAATATCAAAAGCAATTTCAGTTGGATGAACTTCAAGTGCAAATTTGACACCACATTCCTGAAAGACATCCAGAATTGGATTCCAGATTTCCGCGAGCAGATCAAAACCTTCATCAATCATTTCCCGAGGAGTTGGTGGAAAATCATAAACAAGATGCCAGATACTCGAACCGGTGAAACCATTCACAACATCAACCCCCAGTTTCTGGGCAGCACGAGCTGTATTTTTCATTTCTTCAATTGCTCGTTCGCGGACCCCTGCAGGGTTACCGTCTCCCCAGACATATTCAGGAAGAATTGTTTTGTGCCTTATATCAATATTATCAAGCGTTGCCTGTCCTACGAGATGGTTGGAAATCGAGAAGAGTTTGAGGTCATATTTTTCAAGCAGGTCTCTTTTTCGAGCACAGTAAGAATCATCTGAAATCGCTTTATCGACTTCAAAATGATCTCCCCAACAGGCGAGTTCAAGCCCGTCAAAGCCAAAGCCTCCTTCACGATTACATGCTTTTTTACAAAGTTCTTCTACAGGTAAATCTGCCCATTGGCCGGTGCATAAAGTAACGGGGCGTGCCATGATCTATTCCTTCCACTTCATCAAAGTCAGTATAAAATTCTTCAGAATTAATTAGTTTGAAAATTATCTATCCGCTTATAAAAACGAGAGACATTCAGACATCATCCAAAGCAGTTAGCGTGTGTGATATCCGTCCTTATCACGGTAAATGAGTCGCGTGGAATTGTCAACGAATTGAGGGGATTTGTTCTGTGACATTGCACAATCGAGAATAAAACTCCGAAATAATTTATGCCTTACTTCCCTGTTTTCTCTGGAGTTTCATCCGATTTGGGAGGAGTTTTCCCTGAATTGTTTTTTTGCAGCAACGAAAGAGGAACATCATCCACAGGAAGTGCTACGATCACATCCGGTTTTTTCTTATCGAGAGGAATTTCGGATTGCTTCAATTCAAATAAATGATTGAACAAATAAACGGAATACTGATTTTGATTCCTCTCTTTTGCCATGTGGTAATAGTAATTAAACATTCCGGTTATCTGCGATTCATAAATCGGCTGGCCCGTTCTTTTATCCAGGAATAGCATTTTTCCGGTGTGATTCATCCTCTTGGCACGGTTAAATTTTTCAACTCGATTAAAAATGACTAGCAAAGGAAAATCAGCCGGCGGATGATAAGGGGTGTATTGATTTCTAACTGTGTACTCCCACATTTTTTTCTGAGTTGTTCGATCAAAAGCATAAATGGTACCCGTGAGGGAAATAAGATCTCTGGATTGCATTTTTGTTCGAACACGCCCTGCCAGATTTCGGGGTAAAATGAGATACTGCGATTTATTCCGAACAACCATAAAAAGAGTTCTGGGATCTTTTCTTTTCTCAACTTGCACATCGAGATTCAATTTTCCATCCGCGAGAGAAAGGACCTGAATTTTTCCATCCTTCTGAATAACAGAAAGTTCATCATATCCCATCGGGTAGATGGAAAGTCGATCCACTCCGAGCGAAACCTTTTCATTATCATATTCCCGGTTCCAGATAGTCTTATCATTAACAGGATCATAAAGTTCTATGCTGATTTGTTTATCATTTTCACGAGAAGTATTCACAGAAAGCAGATGATTGTTATGAATACGGATCACTCTTAAGTTATCTTTTTTCAATTTGACCGAACTGATGTGCGATCCAATTGCTGACTGGTATCGATGAAGAAAATAACCGGTTCCATTCTTTTGTAAAAGGACAATTTCTTTTTGTTTTCCGTCCTGATTTTTCAAGAGGGTCATATTTCCATAACCGACTTTATGTTGCCAGATGGTTTCTCCGGTTTGCAGATTGATGCATTTTAGAAAATCTTTGTTGAAATAGGTCAAGGAATGATCCGTCATCACGCCGAAGGCTGCGATGATTTTTCCTTTCAGGATTCTTCCTCTCCTGCTTTGAGAGATCGAATATATTTGTCCTTGAGAAGAAAAATCAAGTTGATCTATTAAAATCCCTTCGGTCCCCTTCTGTTTTTCAGAAAAATAAACCAGGTCGATTTCCCATAACGGAACAGGCTGGCTCTGTTTTGCAGAAGCATCCAACGCAAAAGCATAAGAACCAACGACAAACACGAGGTAATCGCCCCGGCTGATCACAAAATTACCAAAGGTTCTGGGTCGAGGTCTAGGTTTCCCGATTCTTTCCAGATCTTTTATTGGAAAACTCCATTGGTACTCTCCCAGATTGTTATAAGCCAGAATCGTATCCGTACCTGAATTAAGTTGAAATTTCCAGTTTGCAAACTTAACTGATTCTTCACCTATACTAGAAATTAAATATCCTTGTCTGGGGTTACCAACTTTACCCTGCTCAGTAACCTGAAGATGATTTTCCAGGAGATCGCCTGTAGTTTTCAACGATGGAATTGCAGGATTATTTTTGAATTGCCCACCAATTTGAAGTCCGTTTTGATGGTCGGTTATCGTTACATCTGCAAACCGGGTTGTAAGGAGGTTGAGGTACTGGTCGAATTTTTCGGTCTCATTTTTTTCCAAACTTTCCTTAAGAAGTTGGAAATTGGCTTTTGCAGAAATAGTTGAATTCGAAGAATTAACAAGCTTTTCTAAATAGTATTGTAATTGAGTGTCAACCACTTCGTTTTCAGCAATCAGGACCACCTGACTCTGGGCAGGTTCTGTAAATTTCTGGTACCCGAAAATATTTAAAAACCGATAAAGTTGCTTCTTATCATTTTCATTTGCAAATTCTTCCGCCAGTTTTAAAACTTGTTTGTCGTACTGTTCCTTGATTTTGGAATCGGCCATCCGAAATGCTTTTCTCAGATTAAATCCAATCCAGACATCGCGGTTCATAGAGTAATGCGGATTGATCTTTTTGTTTTTTCCGGGAACATTCTTGGCTAGCTGAATGACCTCCATCCAGTACTGGATTGCATTGTCATACCTTTCATTTTCAAAAGAGAGAATCGCCAGTCTTTCCAGAAATTCAATCCTTTCATCATCAGACTGCAGGTATTGCTCCCATTCTGTACTATGATTCAAATAATATTCATATTTATCTGATATTTCATCAAGCATAATTCTCGCAATAATTTTTTGTACATGAGAATCATTCTTCAATTTCCACGACTTTTTAAGGTCATTCAACCCTTCTTCTTTCCTGTCCTGATAAAGGCGTATTTCCCCTCGCATGGCTAGTGCATCCGGGTCTTCAGGATTGATGGCTAACCTGTTTTTAACAGTTTTTTTAATTTCCGGGATAGAATGAAAACTGGAAACCTGACTGAGAAACTGCGAGATCAATTGTCCTTTGGCAGCAACAAGATTTCCGTAAAAACCGGAAGGATCTTCGTAAGATCTTGCTCGAATTTCTCCTTTAGCCAAATTAATTGAAAGGATTTCTCCTGAGCTTAAAGAAAGCAAGTAGAGATCGTTCATCCTGCAACCTCTTCCTGAAATGGAAGTAATCGGGATCGGTTGTTTCCATGCAGGAGAACCATCTTTCAACCAATATGCGGTAACATGATTTTTTTCAACGAGAACAACCTTCTCCTCATGGGCCGTTGCAATAAAAAGTCCCTGAGGGCGAATCTTTTTCCAGCGGGCTGAACCATCTAACAAATTCAAGCAGATAAGCTGATTGGAACCCTTTGGGGTGAGCAAAACTGTATCATGAGAAATCACAGGTGTGGTATCAATCCAATCTGATTCCTCCATTGAATTCAAATTCCTTTGAACAACGGGAATGCCATATGACCTGGATACGGGTTCTTTTCGATATCGTGTTCCCCATAACAGGGACCTTTGAATTGGATCAATCCCAATGACTGTTCCAGCATTTGTTTCGCAAACCAGAACTCCATTGCCATAAACCGGACTGATCCCCGGTGCATATTTCACTGCGTTATCATAATTACGATAACCAGTTGAAAAGCCGAGTTGTTGAGTCCAGATCCGTTCTCCATTTTTCGGATTGAGAACTATTAACTGAATCTCACCTCTGGACTTCACCATGCAATAGAGTAAATCGTTCAATGGAAGAGGTGGTCCCATGAAAAAGAGATCAGGCTGGTCGGGTTCCCAGTTTCCAATTTGATTTCCTCCCACTTCCCAAATCAGTCGTCCATTTTCAATATGATAAGACCTGAGAATATTGGCATTTTTTCCATATCCGGGACTATGCTGACGAAATCGAATATTTGATGAAGAATCTTCCATGACAGGAAATTTTTCAATTGCATAAACATGATTTCGATCACTGCTGAGTCGACCGAAAGTATGATCACTCCATGATTGATACCCTAGAAAACCAAGCTTCGGTCGGTATTGATGAACTCGATGAAATGGAATGGTACTATTCAATCCTGCTTTTTCCTGATCCTGCATAGTTCCAAGATAAGGAAGATTGATCTTTGCAGTTTCCCAGAGAATTTTTCCGTTTTTTATTGAAAGTGCGCGTATGTTGGAAAACGTTCTCACAATAACTTTGTCATCAACCACTAAAGGGTACATGGCTGAAGATCGAAAAAACCGTTCTCTTTGTGTCGTATCGAAATCAGTGATAATTTTGCTGAATATCTCTCCCAATGTTTTTGATGAGAAAAACTCTGTTTCCTGAAAAGAATTGAATGTCCAAAGTGGTTTTCCAACAGGAATGGCATTTTCAACAGAAGCATTTCTGCTGGCACTCCCCATATGCAAAGGCCAGTTTTGCACAAGTTCAATACCATTTGACTTTTGCAGATTCAACTCTTTTTGAAATTGGTTCAGACTTGTCTCCGTGAGAGATATTTTCTGGTGAGGGAGTTTCAGGATATTTTTTTTAATTCGTTCCGAAAGATAATTTAATTCACCCTGAAGTTTTTTCTCCATCCCTAATTGCCAGTAACAAACAGCAAGCCGAATGGATAATGCAGGCGACCATTTTTCTTCAAATAATCGATGCTCCTTCAGTTCCTGATACAATAAAGAGGCAGCAACCCAGCGAGCGTGATCAAAATGATGATTGGCCAGTTGGAGACAAGCATCAAACCCGGATGGTGTATTGAAATAAGTTCTGACGACTTCTCCAACAGCCTGGTAATTATGAAATTTCAACCCTTCTTCATAATTTGCCCGGGCAATCTGATCATACTGTGCTGAATAAAAACGCTGTCCCTTTTCAGGTAATTTCTTCAACAATTCATTGACAGATTTTTTCAGATTTTTCTTCATTTGAGAATCAAGAAAAACGTCTTCAGAGATAAATCTTGATTTCCTGCTGTTCCCTCTTTTCGTAAAAAGGAGTCTTCGATGAATGATTTCTATCGCTGCTTCATAATTTTCAGAGTCAATTGATGCTTTTGCTTTTTTTAACCATCGACTCTGTTCCTTTAAGACCGAAATTTCCGGCTGAGATCGGTACGGCGAAATTTGGCGATTGGCAGGACGAAACCGTGGCGCAAGAACCTGTGAATTTGCATCTTCTGAAGAGAAGCAATTCAAAAGAAAGAGAGTCAGGATGATAAAGATTCGCAGCCGGGTCATTTCCATCCTCCGATACGAAATTGTTGACAGGGCAAAAGATTCTTCCTTGCAGAAAACAGGGTAAACGATCACAGCAAAATGAGAACAGACTATAAAGCCTGAACCAACTCTATTGTAGAGAGTGGATAATCCTAATACTAAAGCAGAGTCGTGATAAAACATTCATTTTTATGATAATCCATCCCTGGAAGTTGAGTATCTCACAATTCCAAGATGAATAATCGAGTTGAGAACTAATTATTCAACATGCCAGCAGCACTTTGGCCGAAAGTATAACTCTTCACAACCTATTAAATTCAAAGAACTTACAACCTATCACTCTCTTTTTAAATTGGTCTTACACGCTAAAGAAAAACAAACTAGAATACTGGCTCCACCCTTAACACAGATTCCTTTGTGTTCACGTTTAACCTCACTTCCCAATCACTTCCATGTTATTCAGCATTACCAATCAAGGTTTTCCCATGGCGCCAATTCTCAAAAATCTTCACCGAATCCTGACGTTAACATTAGTCATCATGTTTTCTGGCTGTTCTCTTCTATATGAACTTAAACCGCATCGGTTAAAGAGGCTCAACCAGGGAGATGGAATGAGCAGTGATGTTTATTATTCAGTGAATGACAGTTCATTCAAAAAAGAAGGGCCATTCAAAAATGAGTCATTCAAAAAGATGGACCGAAAAGATCCATTGAGTGCAGAAGTGATCGATGCTGAACTCGGACTTATAGATTGAAGAATTGCAGGACTGTCTTTTAAAACCTTAAATTATGCAAGCAGTGGTCCTGCGCCATTTTCGATTAGCTTGCTGGCAACAAGAAGTCCCAACTCTTTTGCGTTCTCCATATCGTTTTTTTCAGAAACGAACAGTTTCTCTTTTCCATCCGGGCTGAGTACAACTCCTTCCAGAATCAGGGAACCATCCTCTTCAATTCTTGTAGAAGCTCCTACAGGTGCATGACATCCTGCCCTTAATGCTGCGAGGAGTGACCTTTCTGCTGTGACTGCTGCAAGTGTTGTTTGACAAGTCAATGCTGATAGAATTTTTATCGTGGTCTGATCATCCTCTCGACATTCCAATCCAAGCGCCCCTTGCCCAACTGCAGGGTACATCAAAGGGGGATCCAGTAATGCAGAAATCCGTTCAGACAAACCTAACCGAGTTAAGCCTGCTTCTGCAAGAATGATGGCATCGTATTCGCCTTCATCCAGTTTTTTCAAACGGGTATCAACATTGCCCCTGATTTCAAGTAACTTAAGATCAGGTCGGGCATGTAGCAGTTGTGCCTGCCTGCGAAGAGAACCGGTTCCAATTCGTGAATTTTCAGGCAGCAAATCAAGTTGACTCTCTAAATCAATAATGGCTGAATCCATCTTGTTAGAAGTTGCAGTCACAGGAAGAATCAGCGCATCTGAAACGGGCGCTCTTTCAGGGACTCCAGCTAGAGTCAAACCTTCAGCAGAATCGGTTGGGAGATCTTTTAAACTGTGAACAGCCAAGTCCGCATGATTTTCCAGAACTGCTTTTTGAACTTCACGCGTAAAAACTCCCATTCCACCAAAGTTCTGTAACGATTCCCGCTGGTCACGATCTCCTATTGTGGAAACATGAATAATTTCCACGCTAACATCCGGAAACGATTTCTGAATTAAATCCGAAATATAATTGGCTTGCCAAAGTGCAAGCTGGCTTGATCGTGTTGCAATTCGTATTGTCTGGTTTGTCACAGGAATGGCTTTACTATTTGCTCTGGAATTATTTCTGAAGTTTTTTATTGATCTTGATATTTAATATGCTAATTAACCTGATCAGGATTTTTTCCATCGGTTCCATCAACAGAATCTGGTTTCTCAGGATCAACTATCGGCTCGTTCTTGTCAGGAACTTGAAAAGAGGCTGATGGTTGAGAATCATATTGCTGGGAAAAGCTAGCTGTATCAGTTGCAGAATGTCTTACAGGCAATACAGGGCCATCTCCCGCCAACCTTCTCGCCAGTTCTTCCTGAATTCTTTCCGGTGTCACCTTCTGGTTTTCCGGAATCAACACGCCGCAGGAAATACAAAACTGGAATGCCTGATCGACTGTGATATTAAGATCCAGAACCTCTTTTCGAGGCAGTGACATTGTATAACCAGTAACAGGCATTGGTGAACTGGTAATCAATACTGTGACTAAAGGCTCTCCCGCTGCTGCAGTAATCTCCATCATGCTGTCGCTTGTTACCAAACCTAATGCCCAAATTCCTCTTCGAGGATATTCGATGGCAACAACGCGACTGTATTCAACCTGTCTTTCCGAGAAAATAAAATCGGTCACCTGTTTGACGGAACCATATACATTACTGACGATAGGAACCTTACTTAGAAATTTAGATTCGAGCATGGAGATGAACCACTGCCCTAGCCGAGCGGTCACCAATCGACCCAGGAAATAAACGATAACAATGGTCAGCAGAACCATGACAGCAGTCAGGTGAAAAAGCCCCTGAAAATAACGGGCCATT
>JAJRVU010000238.1 GCA_024277145.1 Planctomycetota bacterium | reverse complement strand
GATTTTTATAAAAAACTTTGTGTTGGCGAAAGAGAAGTTTTAACCGAGTTAGCGGCGATTTTCAATCAAGAAACGGATGATGGACGCAAGATGAAGCCATATTCGAATTTGCTGGAAACCGCTATTCAGAATCTGGTAGGCAAGGTGGAAGAAGCCGGCGTTGCCAGTTTGTTCAGCAAGGGAGGGACATCGTTGAGTAAGCAAGTGACAAGCGGCCTGGAAGATTTTGAATTGATCTCTTTTCTGGTTATCAAGTGAGCCTGTATATGGGGACTGAAATTTTTCTTAGTAGTTTGAGCCTGCCTGCGAATTGTGAAGTAAGGAGTACAATATATAAAAAATTCTTTTATGATATTGGATTGAGTGCTGCGGATAAAAAGCTGATCACCAATCAGGTAGAAAAAATCATTATTCAATTCAACCTGACTCCCGAGAATATTAATATCCAGCCTTATCAGGATGAAGAACAGGAGTATCTCGAAATTCAGGTGATTGAGGCTCGTTTGCGTGATGAGAAGAGGCATAAGCGTATTGCGGAAATCATTATGAGAACGATCCCCTATCCGATGATTTTGCAATTGACCATTGGACATCGTCTGATGGTGGCAGCGGGAATGCCTCGTATCAACTTAGCTGACCGGCAGAAGCACACCATTGAAGAATTTGTCTTTTCACCCTGGATGGATAGTAAAAGCCTGTCACCACAAGATCGTGGTTTCTTAGCCGGTATCCAGGCTAGCAATCTACCTTTTACAAACTTTTACCGTTTCTATAGCGCTTTTATTGACCAATTGCATCTGTATAAAGCCGCTAACCTGGTAAGAAAAACGCTGCGAAATCAAGACCCGCAAGAAGCTCAGCGACTACATGCTGAGGTTGTAGCAATTGAAAGTGAGTTGACTACACTTCGTTCTCAACTGGAAAAAGAAAGCATGTTCAACCGGAAGGTTGAGTTGAATATTGCACTAAAGAATCTTGAAAAACGAAAACAAGAGATATTGTTCAAGTTATAACTAAATCATTCAGGGGTACCCATCGAGAGGTCAAATGAGTACAGGTAACTGGCACGATAATTTACATCCTGATTCGATAGCATATTCATTTGCGGTCGATGAAAGTGAAAATTGCCGATCACTGGCAGGTCCAGGAACTGGAAAAACATTCGGCTTGATGCGAAAAATCGCATATTTACTGGATGAGAAGAATGTTGAGCCAAGAAAAATACTCATTATCACTTTCACCCGAGCAGGAGCAGCTGATATAAAAAAGGAGTTGCTTGCACTAGATATTGAGAACGTAGACAAAATCCATGCGAGTACCTTGCACAGTTTTTGTATGGGAGTGCTTATGCCGCGCGATGTTCTCGATATGTTAGAACGTATTCCTCGCCCATTACTAGATTATGAAAAGAAACCATTGTTCTATGACATCAATGTGGACAGACGATTTGGGAGGAGGACAATATCAGCTTGTAGTAAATTGCTTACAGATTACGAAAGCGCTTGGGCACGGCTTCAAATGGACGAGCCTGGATTTACACAAAGTTAAACGGATGTTGATTTCCAGAAACGCATGAACCGGTGGATGGAATTCCATAAAGCGATGACAATTGGCGAAATTGTTCCATTTGCGCTACAGTTTATGCAAGCAAACCCTGCTCATCCAAGCTTTCACAAATTTGATTATGTTTTAGTTGATGAATATCAGGATTTGAATAAAGCAGAGCAGGTGATTATTGATGAGATTGCTAGAGACGCAAATCTGGTTGTAGTTGGGGATGACAATCAATCCATTTATAGTTTTAAAAACGCCCATCCTGAAGGAATAAGGGAATTCTCCTTAGGGCATGATCCGTGCACAGATATTGTGATGCAAGAGTGCCGGCGTTGTCCCAAGAGTGTTGTTGCCATTGCAGATTCTTTGATTAGAAATGATACAAAATATCGAGGATTAGACGAGCCAGTTTTAATGCCATTTGAAGCAAATGATGAGGGGCAGGTGGACGTTATTCAGTGGAACTCTTTCAAAGAGGAAGCAGAAGGCTTAGCTATAGCAATCAAACTTATGCTTGATAAGAATCCCGGGGATTTAGAACCTCAAGATGTTTTGGTTCTAAATCCGAGTAAAGTTATTGCTCGCATGATTAATGATGGGTTGAATAAGTTAGGAGTTCCTAGCCAAGTGGTCTCAAAGAGTGTTGATCTCATCTTAAATTGTGATGAGGCAAAACGGATTCATGCTTTACTGACTTTTCTTTCGAATAAAAAAGATCTTGTTTCATTGCGATATTTATTGCACAAAGATGGGAATTTTTATCCTGAGCAATATGGAAAAATCCAAACCATGTCTGAAAAGGAAAATATCTTGCCGATTGAAGTTCTCCAAGGGATTGTAGATGGGAACATTTCCCTAGCTGGAATTACTTCTAGGTCAGCTATCGTGAAGCGATATATTGAATTAGCTGGGGTACTCGAAAAATGGGAAGGCTATGATAATCTAGAGGAATTCGTTTCAGAGCTAGTTAAACTTGGTGGAGAAAACGCACAGGAATTATCGAATAAATTGCTCAAACTTTTGAAGGATTTTGAGCCACAAGAATCTGAAGAAGGTATTGTTATGCAATTTGCCAAACACATTGTTACCAATGTTCTTAATTTGCTCACATCGTCCGAAGATATTATTGATGACGATAAAGCTCGTGTGATGACATATCATTCCGCAAAAGGTCTTAGTGGGAAATTTGTTGTTGTTAGCAGTTGTGTTGAAGGGTTAATTCCAAGACGGAATGAGGATACAACACAAGATGATATTGATGAGCAGAGAAGGTTGTTTTACGTAGCGGTTACTCGATGCAAACATACACGGGGTGGGTTTCCAGGAAAACTACTGTTTAGCTCGTTTGTAAAAATAAAACAGGGAGAAAAACTACAGCTGGGTATCAAGGTGCCCTATAATGGTGTTCATGCATCAAGATTTCTTCAAGAAATAGACAGTAAGATTCTCCCGCAGCCTCTATTGGGAAATGAATACTTGGACAATCTATCCAAAAGCTGAATAAGGAACAAAGCAATGAAAGAGACTCATTTGAATGGCGAAAGCAAAGACATTATTGCCGAAAATATCCAGCAACTCAAAGAACTCTTCCCTGAAGTATTTGCCGAAGATAGCATAGATTTTGACAAACTCAAAGCCGTGCTGGGCGAATATGTGGATGATGATGAGGAACGCTATAACTTCACTTGGTGGGGGAAGAGCAAAGCCCTACGATTAGCACAAACCCCCTCCACTGGAACACTGCGCCCCTGCCCAGAAGAAAGCAAGGATTGGGATATAACAAAAAACCTGTATATTGAGGGCGATAATCTGGAAGTATTGAAACTTTTGCAGAAGACTTATCATAACAAAATAAAAATGATCTATATTGACCCGCCCTATAATACAGGGAAAGATTTTATTTACCCTGATGATTACAAAGATAATCTACAAAACTACTTAGAAATCACAGGTCAAGTGAACACTGAGGGACGTAAGACCAGCACAAACAGTGAAACGAGCGGGCGTTATCACACCAATTGGCTCAATATGATGTATCCACGGCTAAGGTTGGCGAGAAACTTATTGAGAGATGATGGGGTGATCTTCATAAGTATTGATGATAATGAAGTCGAAAATTTAAAGAAGGTGTGCAATGAGATATTCGGAGATGAAAATTTTGTAAATTTAATCTCCGTAAACATGAAAAATTTTGCAGGTGCATCTGGCGGTGGTGAAGATAAAAGATTTAAAAAGAACATAGAATATTTATTGATTTATTCCAGAGATTATCTCGAGTTGAAGAAATTCAAGAGTGTAAACAAGTATACAGAAATTTCAGAGTTAGTGAAACAGTATAAAATTAATAATGTTAGTTGGAAATATACATCAGTATTAGTGGACAAGGGAGAAAAAGAATATATATCTTCAACTATTGATGGCGATGGAAATGAAATTGCGATATATCGAAGAGTAAATCCTGTATTTAAGTCAGTTTCTCAATTGGCTAAAGAAGAAAAACTATCAGAAAAGGAAATATACAACAAGTACAGTTCCGTTATTCACCAAACCGCAATGCCTCAAAGCTCAATAAGGCCAAGAGTTATGCGAGAAATGAAGCGATTGGGTGAAGAGAATGGATTGATTTCAATAGAATATATACCCAAAAGTGGCAGGAACAAAGGTGTTCTATATGAACAATTCTATAAGGGAAATAATTACAGATTATTAGCTTGGCTTTCTGATGTTTGCGTTGAAATTAATGGCAAATTACACAAAGTAGATAACCAGGGAACATTTTGGGATTTTGTTGGTGAGACAAAGAACCTTAGCAAGGAAGGCAATATTGAGTTCAAAAATGGAAAAAAGCCTGTACTTCTTATAAAGAAAATCATTGCCTCTTGTACAAAACCTGTATC
>JAJRVU010000237.1 GCA_024277145.1 Planctomycetota bacterium | reverse complement strand
TTGAAGACCCGATTGAATATTTTCATGAACATGACAAATCAACTGTTAATCAAAGAGAGATTGGCGTTGACGTTCCTGATTTTCCGGAAGCACTCAAACGTGCACTGCGTATGGATCCTGATGTGATTCTGGTGGGGGAAATGAGGGACTTGGCTACAATTTCAGCAGCCATTACCGCTGCAGAAACAGGCCATGTTGTGTTCGGAACATTACATACGACAGGGGCACAAGGAACAATTGATCGTATCATTGATGTGTTTCCGACAAGCCAGCAGGCACAGATCAGGACTCAGCTTTCTGTTTCGATTATTGGAATTTTAAGCCAGGCATTATTGCCGCGTAAACCAAAAGGATTAGTGGCAGCATACGAAATGCTTGTTGTGACACCGGCGATTGCAAACTTGATTCGTGAAGCAAAAACGTATCGGATTAACTCTGCAATTCAAACAGGCCGTAAATTCGGAATGCAACTCCTTGATGATGCACTTTTTGATTTATGGAAAAACAATATCTGTGAAGAACGTGATGTCCTTATAAAATCTAATAATCCGGGGGAACTCAAAGTCCGGCTTGAAAGATCTAAACGAGGAATACTTGACGATGAAGACGAAGAAGATAATGATGACGACTATGAAGATATTTAAAATGACGAAGATTATTAATCAGTAAAGTGAAATAAATAAGACAGATACTGGATAATCAAATCCCCGGGCCAAATCAGTTTTCGATATTCAATTCAAACCCTGATCGTTTTAGAGAATTAAACTTGATAGTGTAGAAATTCTTGAAGCAATCGGACTTTTATATAGGAACGAATAACAGATGGCTCAACGTCGATTAGGCCAAATCCTTATTGACCTCGGTTATATTACCGACGACCAATTATGGGATCTTCTTGAAGAACAGAAAAACAGCCCGGAAGAGCTGATTGGCCAGATTGCGATCCGAATGGGGCATGTCACCGAAGATCAGGTGACGGAAGCTCTCGCTGAACAATGGGGAATGGTTGTTATCAACCTGAAGGAAACGAATATTCCTGCAAAAGTCCTTGAGTTGGTTCCGCAAACGATGGCAGAAATCTACCGGATTATGCCTATCTCCATCAAGGATGACATGCTCACCGTTGCGATGGCTGATCCCCAGAATGTAATGGCTTTGGACGACCTGAGAAATCTTCTGGGTATGGAAGTCCGTGGAGCAGTTTCCAATGAACGAGATGTCGAAGAAGCAATCGTCAATCATTATGCAGACAAAGATGACAGCATTGAAGATGTTATCAACGAAATGACATCTGACGATGATGATGATGACGATGTTGACACTTTTGATCTTGCTTCCATGGATGAACTTGCAGATGCAGCTCCTATCCGAAAGCTGCTGAACATGGTTCTTCTACTTGCTATTAAAGATCAGGCGAGCGATGTTCATTTTGAACCTTTTGAAGATGAATTCAAAATTCGTGTTCGGGCAGATGGCGTTCTCTATGAAATGGTTCCCCCACCGAGGCATCTTGCGAATGCAATTGTTTCTCGAATCAAAGTGATGGCTGACCTCGATATTGCAGAACGACGATTGCCTCAGGATGGACGGATTGAATTGAATGTTGGTGGAAATCCGGTCGACATGAGAGTAAGTGTTCTCCCTACGATGTTTGGGGAAGCAGTTGTTATGCGGGTTCTTGACCGTACTGTTGTTCAATTGGATTTGAATAAAATTGGAATGGACCCGAACACACTTTCCCGTTTCCGGGGCTGCATTAATAATCCAAACGGAATTGTCCTGGTAACAGGTCCAACGGGAAGTGGAAAAACAACAACGCTCTATTCCGCATTGAATGAAAAAAACGAGATCACACATAAAATTATCACTACAGAAGATCCCATTGAATACGATATTGATGGAATCATTCAGGTACCTGTGAACCCTGATATTGATGTTACATTTGCTTCTGCATTACGTGCCATTTTAAGGCATGACCCGGACGATATTCTCATCGGAGAAATCCGGGATTATGAAACTGCCCAGATTGCTATTCAAAGTGCTTTAACAGGACATCTTGTTTTCAGCACATTACATACAAACGATGCACCAACTGCAATCACAAGATTAAGAGACATCGGAGTTCCCACATTCCTGATTACTGCTTGTGTGGAAGCGATTCTTGCTCAACGACTGGTTAGAAAAATTTGTACGGAATGCCGTACTGAGTTCGAGCCGAGTGATGAACTTTTAATGGAACTTCAACTCCCGATTGAACAGGCAAGAGAATTCAGTTTTTATTATGGAAAAGGTTGTTCCCGGTGTCATAATTCAGGCTACAAAGGACGCTGCGGGATTTATGAATTGATGATTGTCACAGATGAAATTCGCGACATGGTTTCAGCAGATGCATCCGTGGATGACATCAGGAACTTTGCAAGAACCCAGGGAATGACCACCCTTCGTGAAGCAGGACTCAAACTAATTTTTGATGGTGTTACAACAATTGATGAAATTGTTCGTGAAACCGTAATGGAAGATATTGACTAAAACTTTTTAAACAAACAGGAAAACTCATCAATGCAGCAGGCACTGTGATGAGTTCACTTTAATTAACTATTAAATTGGAGAAATCCGATGCCTACATTCCAATACGAGGCAATGGACAACACTGGTCTTGAAATCAAAGAGACCATTGAAGCGACAACTGAAGCTGAAGCACAGCAGATGATCAAAGAAAAAGGTTTCTTTGTCACGAAGATCCAGGAAAAAGGTCGCAAGAATAAAAAGAAGGCCTCAAAGAAAAAAAAGGCAGCCCAGAAAAAAGGCAAGACTTTTGCCCTCGGAAAAGTGAAAGCAAAACAGCTTTGTACTTTCACACGTCAGTTATCCACTTTGCAGGATGCAGGTTTGCCCGTGTTGCGTAGCCTCCGAATTCTGGAAGGCCAATCCAAACCGGGCGCACTCAAAAATTCCCTGATTGGTGTCATTGATGATATTGAATCTGGAAACACTCTTTCTGAATCAATGACAAGACAACCCAAAGCGTTTGATGATCTTTACTGTAACATGGTAAAAGCGGGTGAAGCGGGTGGTGCATTGGAAGTCATCCTTCAGCGGCTTGCAGAATTCAAGGAACGATCAGAAAGCCTGAAACGAAAAGTAAAGGGTGCCATGATCTACCCGGTTGCGGTGATTACCGTAGCGACTTTGATTGTCGGGTTCATTATGGTTTATATCATTCCGAAGTTTAAGAAAATCTTTGAAGATTTCGGATCTGACCTTCCTGCAATGACGGTGATGCTGATTGACTTCAGTGACCTCGTTGCCGCTTACTGGTATCTCTCGCCGGCAATCCCGCTCATATTATGGATCATGATAAAAATTATCAAGAAGAACAAAACGGGAGCGTTTATTCTCGATTGGGTTTTATTAAAAATACCGCTCCTAGGGAAAATTGTGTCGAAAGCAACGGTGGCAAGGACGTGCAGGACGTTGGGGACATTAATTGCCTCGGGGGTCCCGATTCTGGAATGCCTGATCATTGCCCGGGACACCGCAGGGAATGCTGTTTTCAAAAAAGCTTTTGAACGAATTTATGCAGCAATCCGGGAAGGGGAATCAATGGCTGTCCCCTTAAAAGAATCCCGAATTGTTGATGACATGGTTGTGAACATGGTGGACGTGGGCGAAGAAACAGGTGCTCTCGACAACATGCTTTATAAAGTTGCAGACGTATACGACGAAGAAGTTTCGGTCCTTGTTGATGGCCTTGTCAGTATGCTTGAACCGTTAATGGTGATCATCCTCGGTTTAATCGTCGGTTTTATCGTGATCGCATTATTCCTGCCACTCATCCAGTTGATGGAAGATTTGTCTTAACAGGAAAAAACACAGGTCAGGCTTTGTCTGGCCTGCAATATTAACTAAGTGAATTAAAAGAAAAATTTAGGAGGAGCGAAATCAAATGAAAAAATACAATTCGCCTCAACAGAATAAAAAATTCCTATTCCGTGGCTTTACGTTACTTGAACTGATGATCGTGATGACAATCATCTCAGTTTTGATTGCACTTCTTCTCCCTGCTATCAATGGTGCAAGGCGTTCAGCACGTGACACACAGGTGAGAACAGAAATCAATCAACTCGAAACAGCCTTATCGGCTTTTAAAGCAAAGTATGGTCAATACCCGCCAAGTTCTATCAAGCTTTACGTTGGAGTAGCTAACTGGAATACGGACCCGGAAAGTAAGGCAGTGATTCGATCCTTCTG
>JAJRVU010000236.1 GCA_024277145.1 Planctomycetota bacterium | reverse complement strand
GACAATTATCTCAAATACTGAATTGCAAAAAACACCAGCTTCAATGATGTCATCAAATAATGAGACTCTTTCCAACAAAAACAGAGCCCAATTAACAGAAACATCTAAAAAAGGTAATTCATTACATTCTAAAATAACACCATCATCGGTTAGAAATCAAGTTGCAAATGTTGCGATTCCACCAGCGACTCAACCCATGGATAAACGGTTTAGTTTTTCCATCAATTCCGATCTGACTTACTATTATTCATTTGCAGCGTTTATTCGGTTTGTAGTCAGTTTTATTCTGGTTTTGAGAATTGCACTAAGGTTAATTCGTTTGCATTTCTATTATAAATCAAGTCAACAGATTTATAATCAATCAATATTGGAAACTGCCAGAAAATCAAAAAGAAAATTTGGAATGAATCCTTCAATAATTATGATTGAAAATGAACAATGCAAAACGCCAATGACATGGGGATATTTCCAACCTAAAGTATTACTTCCTATAAATGCATCCGAGTGGGATAAAAGCCATTTAACAACAATTCTAAATCATGAATTTGCTCATATCAAACGGAAAGATTATTTGACTTACTTAATTGGACAGTTTACGTGTGCAGTTTTCTGGTTCAATATATTCAGTTGGAAAATTGTCAAAGAAATGCGATTTGAACAAGAATGCAGTGCAGATAATTGGGTTATTGACAGAGGCACAAAATCAACTGATTATGCAGAACTTCTTCTGCAATACGTCTGGAAAAACAGTTCTTCGAATTTACAAAGTACCGCAGCCCTTGGTGTATCCCATACTGATCAACTAAACAAGCGTGTCAATTCCATACTGGACCAATCACAAAACCGCAAACGCAGTTCTAAAAAGGCATTAGCCTTCTGCTTGCTTTCAGTCTTTTTAACATCAGTTACTATCGCCACTGCTGGCCTGGTCATTATCAAAGACAAAAATGGGAAGGAAATTGCAAGAATTGAAGTTCCAGATGATTCTTCAATCACAGTGATAAAAAACAGTAAACCAAAGCGATCTGCTCTAGTCACCCAGGGTGTATTACCCGGGCTTGTCCCCAATCCTGATATTTCGATTGCAGATGGAAAACGCTGGCAAATTATCCCTAAATCAATCAGGGGAAATATTTGGGCAGTGAACTGGAGCCCTGATGGAAAACAGGTTGCCATTGCGGAATCGAATCGAATTCGAATTGCAAAACCTTCCGATCTCTCGACAATTCTATATCTTCTTGGGCATCAAGGACAGATTACTTCAATCTCCTGGAGCCCTGACAATAAAATGATTGCATCTTCAAGTGCAGATTCATCAATTCGAATTTGGTCTCACGACGGCATCCCACTAAAAGTACTTAAAGGACATCAGGGTTCCGTCTCTGATATTTCCTGGTCACCTGACAGTAAAATGATAGCCTCTTCCGGATTCGATGGCACACTTAAAATCTGGAATATCAATGGTGATATCATCCGGAATATCAATGGCAAAGAATCCTCTCTTACGTCTGTTGCATGGAGTCCTGATGGAAAACAGATTGCAACTGGAGATCACGATTTTAACGTTCGTTTATGGTCACCAGAAGGCGTAGAAATACATACTTTTCAGGGGCATTCCTATGAAATCACTTCAGTATGTTGGAACCCAAATAGTAAACAACTTGCTTCATCAAGTGCTGAAGGTAAGCTGGCGATATGGAATATCGATGGTTCAGCAGGACCTACTATGTCTGAGCATCGTAATGAAATTCATTCTGTAAAATGGAGCCCTGATGGAACAAAAATTGTATCCGTAGGCTGGGATGGTCAAGCTCGTATCTGGAATCCAGATGGCCAACTACTTTCAACGCCGGGATATTCTTATAACATGTACACTGTTGCCTGGAGCCCTGACAGCAAAAGTATTATTACAGGTTGTCAACAACTCGCATCAAATTTTAAAAGCAGTGTCAATATTTTCAATATAGAAAATAATGATTTGGAAAGCTTACCACGTCGTTTAACACATGAAGGTAACTCTATTTATTCAGTTGTCTGGAGCCCTGATGGAAATCGGATTGTTTCCGGATGTCTTGATAAATCTGCCCGGCTTTGGGATTCTAATGGAAACCTTTTAAAGAAATTAATAGGACATGAATTTGATGTATGGGTTGTTGAATGGGCTCCTGATGGAAAGAAATTTGCAACCTCAACACGCAAAGATGGGTTGATTCTAATTTGGGACAAAGATGGAAATCTTCTTAAAAAAATCAACCACAATCGCGGATGCATGTCGATCAAATGGCATCCTGATTCCAAACTTATAGCAGCGGTTGGTGATGACAAAATCGTTAGAGTTTGGGACATTGAAGATGTAGGCACTCCTGTCCGATCATTGGGAGGCCATACACATGGAATTACCTCTGTAGATTGGAGCCCTGATGGACAATATCTGATTTCCGGAAGTTACGACCAAACAGTTAGATTTTGGGACAAAGCAGACAATGCCAAAATATTAAGAGATTTTTCAACGGGCTTTTCTGGTACGAGAGCAGTTGCCTGGCATCCTTCAGGAACATTTTTTCTTTCAGGTCGAGAAGATGGATCAATTCGTTTTTGGTCAGCTGACGGTACCCCCAAGTTTTTACTTAATGCACATCAAAAACCAGTTCAAAGTTTAAGATGGAATAAAAAAGGATCTCGTTTTGCATCAGCTAGTTGGGATAATTCCGTTCGAATTTGGGACATAAATGGCAAGATTATTCGGAATTATCTGGAACATACAGGCGAAGTTTATTCTGCTGATTGGAATCCTGTGAATGATAAAATAGTCTCTGGTGGTATAGATGGTGTCATTCGTGTCTGGTCATCCGAAACAGGTCAAACGGAATGGGTTGCGGTCACTTCTGAAAAAGAAGGAACGGTCACGCTTTCACAAACTGGTGAAATCATTGACGGGAATGAAATTTTATTGGCCAAAGAATATCTCTTTATCTATGAAAAAGAGAATGGACAAACCGAGTTCGTACCAATGGCAAATTATAAATCTTTATTTAAAAAATAAAATTCGACAAGGTAATGGATACTCTAGAATTTGATGGTCTCACGCTTAGCGATGGGGAGTTAGAAGTTATAAAGAGAAATAACTTGACTAACAACACAGCCACTCCATGGTCGTCAAACGCTGCAAGGCACTGCTTACCAAGATGAGATTAATCGATTTGACACATTAAGGACATTAATACACAAAATAGTCCTGACACGTCTCGGATACCGAGGACCTTATACAGGTTACGCTGCACGCCCTTCGATCGTAGAGTTTCCAGTAAATAATTTAGGAGATGAACAGAAAAACAACTTTTCTTTGGGTTTCGGACGTGATAAATTAAAATTGCAGGCATACAGGTATTTTAGTTCATCCGATATCCTGAAACCACGCCAATTATCCTTCCAAAGAAAGTGTTTCCCATGTTCAGGCTTTCCATCTTGATAACGCTCTTCGTTTTACTCAGCAGTCATCCCGCGTCCGCTGAAATGAAACAGAAATGGATTTTCAAAGCTCCGTTGGGTTCTGTCGATAGCACACCATTAATTGCAGACCTTGATCACAATGGTCAAAAAGAAATGATCTTGACCACGACCGGAGGATCAGTAATTGTTCTTGATGCAAAAGGTCAACAGATCTGGATGCGAGGCGTTCAAATTCCAATTACAATTTCAGCAACTGCAGTTGACCTTGTAGAAGATTCCAATCTGGAAATTCTTGTCTTAAATCAGGCAGGAACACTTTATTGCCTGAGTAGTCACTCGGGCGATGTCATTTGGAAAGTTAATTTACCCGGAAAAATTGAATGGGGAACAACATCCATTGTTGCAACAGATTTGGATCAGGATGGTTCAACCGAAATTATTGCTGGCGATATGGATGGCCATATTATTTGTGTTTCTCAGGAAGGAGAAATACTTTGGCAGTATAGCGGAAATCACGGAATCACTTTCTGTCCTGCAGCAGGATCTCTTGAAAAAAACCGCGATCAGTCCATTTTAATTTCTGGCTCCAAAATCCCTCTGATCTGTCTTGATTCCAAAGGAAAGGAACAATGGCGGATTAATAAAAAAGGGAAAGGCTCAAGCCCAATTTTGGTTGACCTTGAAGGAGATGGGCATCAGGAAATCATCACAACAATCGACAGTACTATTATTGCAGTGGATCGGAAAGGGAAAATTCTCTGGACCGTACCGATGAAAAAAGAAATCGATAGTAGTTTATGTGCAGGCGATGTAGATGAAGACGGAATTATAGAAATCTATGCAATCGATTTGTCTGGACAGTTTGTGGCAATCAACCCTCAGGGAAAAATATTATGGACAAATAATCTTCGCGCAAGAGTTCGTCGGTCCCCTTCTCTGGGAGACATTGATGGAGATGGCGAAATTGATATTGTTGCAGCCGGCTATAGCAGTGAATTATTTATTTTCACAAGTAAAGGAGTCTTGAAAAAAACTCATGCAATGCAACTTTCAACAAACTCAAGTCCAATCATAGCAGATTTTTATGGGAACGGATTACCAACCGTGATTTATACTCCGTCGAATGGAGCAGTCAACGCGTACCAATGGACCGAAGCAAAAACTGGTTCGAAAATCATCTGGCCTCAATACCGTTTCAACACAGCAAGAAAGGCTGAGTTCAAATTGGGAACATCCCTTGCCTCCGTAAGTTTTCAAACCATTGAACCGGGAGACCTTTATTCGGGATCAAATCAAGTAAAAGCAACCCTTTTGAATTCAGAAGGGTTGCCATTAAAAGTTCAATTTTCGATTACCCTCGGCAACAGAAAAACCAAAGTAACAACCTTTGAAAAGAAAGATAAAATTATT